>JBDTUE010000013.1:0-40647 GCA_040007895.1 Saprospiraceae bacterium
GTTTTCGATGATGATGTGGGGTACACCGGTCAAAATTATTCAGTTTGAAACCTGAATTTCCTCTTCACATTTAATAGTCGTGATGGAATAATATTGTTCTCCTTCTCTCAATAAGACAGAAGGGAAGCTGGAAATATTGGCTGCATCAGGGAACCCTTGAGTTTCCAGACAAATACCTCCATGTTTAGGATAGGTTGTCCCTTTTTTACCAATGGAATTCAAATGGTTACCGGTATACAATTGAATACCAGGTTGATTAGTATAGAATACAATTTTTCGTCCGGAATGCCCACTTGTCAGGGAAGCTTTAGGGATATCAGAAGAATGATGGTTCAATACATAATTATGGTCTATTCCATCTGCCAGTATCATTTGAGGATGTAATGAATTAAGTTGAGGGCCAATTTTTTTTGACTCAAGAAAGTCAAAAGATGTATTCTGCACAGGGAGCATGGCACCTGTAGTCAATATGGAAGCATCAATTTCTGTAATATTATTTGCATCTACCCAAAGTTTATGATTCAATATAGTCTCTGACCCATCAAGATTAAAATATGGATGTGTAGTAAGATTACATACGGTCAACGCATCAGAGATAGCGCGATATTCAATTTTCAACTGATTTTCATTATCAAGGGTGATAGTGGCTTGCACGGATAAATTCCCGGGAAATCCTTCTTCCATATGTGTGCTATTGTAATATAAATTCACGCCGGCTTTATTTCCTAAACTAAAAGGAATGGCACGCCAGATTTTTTTATTAAACCCGGTGATTCCGCCATGGATCTGATGAGGCGGAATATTAGAAGATAATTGATACTCTAGGTCACCAATTTTGATTTTTGAGTTCCTGATTCTATTACAACAACGTCCTGCCGTACTTCCAAAAAAACTTTTATCATCAAACCATTTTTCAATGGAATCATAACCCAGCAGAATATCTTCGGCATTACCCTTCTTGGTTGGCCAATAAAAATTCATCAACGTACATCCAAAATTGCTAAGCGTGATTTCAAAACCATGATCGTTCAATACACTATATTTTTCTACATAGTTGCCATCCTGTACAAATCCGGTTCGCTCCACTTTAACTTCCATAGTGTAAAAATATGTTTCAAAGGTTAATTCGAACGATGAAATTGATATGGAATTATCTTTTCATGAAAAATAAATTGCGCAAATACTACATAACAAAGGTTTCGCAAATTCAAAAAACTGGTGATTAATTCAAAAAAAGGATTGACTATATTCATAAGTATTTACCTTCTTATCTTTAATATTATTTTATAAATTTCTTATTGGTTATGATTAAAAAGTTTTTGATAGTAGGACTGTTCATTTGGACCAATTCACTGCTCGCTCAATCCTATTTCTTATTAATGCCGGACCGGGTATTCGATGGGGACTCGATGTATTCAGGATGGCAGGTGCTTGTCAGGGGCAATGTAATAGAGAGCGTAGGTTTAAATCTTCAGGTTCCTAAAAACTGTCAATCCGTAAAATTACAAGGTACCACTCTTATGCCAGGCATGATTGAAGGCCATTCTCATATACTTCTTCACCCGTATAACGAGACCAGTTGGAGTGACCAGGTAATGTTTGAATCTGAGGCAGAACGGATTCTTAGGGCGTCAAATCATTTAAAAGCCAGTTTATTGGCAGGGATAACTTCTATGAGAGATTTAGGTACTGAAGGAACCGGATTTTCGGACGTAGCTATCCGCCGGTCAATTGAGAAAAAATTGATTATTGGCCCCGATCTTAAGGTTGCTGGAAGAGCTATCGTTGCTACAGGTAGTTATGCACCTAAAAGTCCTGTTTTTGATCCACCCTATGGTGCTGAAAGAGCAGATGGGAATAATGTAATTAAAGTAGTAAGAGATCAGATAGGTCACGGGGTTGATGTAATAAAAATATATGCAGATTTCAAATGGGGACCGACGGATGCTGCAGTTCCTACATTCTCCATTGAAGAAATAAAGCTGATGGTTGAGACAGCTGAGAGTGCTGGGAGTATGGTCGTGGCGCATGCAACTTCCAAAGAAGGAATGCGACGGGCAGTAATGGGTGGTGCGAGAACGATAGAACATGGCGACGAAGGAGATACCGAGGTTTTTGAATTGATGAAAAAACATCATGTTGCATTGTGTCCGACCTTAGCTGCCGGTGAAGCCTATCTTATGTATGCTGGGTGGAAAAAGGGGACTGACAGCATACCTGAAGGTATCAAGAATAAGATTAAAAGTTTTGGCATGGCTCTTAAGTCTGGAGTTGATATCATTTTTGGTGGTGATGTAGGGGTTTTTAGTCATGGTGATAATGTCAGAGAACTGATTTTGATGCAACAGTACGGAATGAAAAATCTTGATGTCATTAAATGTGCTACATCAGGAAATGCAGATATTCTGAATTTTAAACAAAAGGGCCGTATCAGAAAAGGCTATCTGGCAGATATTATTGCTTGTTCAGGAAATCCTTTAGAATCATTAAAATCCCTATATGATATTCAATTCGTAATGAAGTCTGGAAATATAATTAAACCATAAAATCTGCCTTTTTGACATGAGACTTTACTGATTATATGACATTTAAAAGTAATTTATTCAATCTTTTGGATCATTTTGGCATAAATTCAGCTTGGCATATCTATTGATTAAGTGCTTGAATATCACTTAAAAGAAATCAATAATATGGGAAAAATAATAGGAATAGATTTGGGAACTACCAACTCCTGTGTATCAGTCATTGAGGGAGGTGAACCTACAGTAATCGCTAATGATGAAGGACGAAGGACCACTCCTTCCATAGTTGGATTTATGGACAATGGTGAAAGAAAAGTAGGAGACCCTGCTAAAAGACAAGCTATCACGAATCCTAAGCGGACGGTTTACTCTATCAAACGGTTTATGGGAAGGCGATTTGCAGAAGTTGCTGAAGAGATGAAACGGGTTCCATATAAAGTGGTGCGTGGAGATAATGACCTCGTGAAAGTAGATATTGATGGCCGTAGTTATACTCCGCAAGAAGTTTCTGCAATGATTCTTCAAAAAATGAAGAAAACGGCAGAAGATTTTCTTGGACAGGAAGTGACCGAAGCTGTAATTACAGTACCGGCATATTTTAATGATTCCCAGAGACAAGCTACTAAAGAAGCGGGCGAGATCGCAGGACTTACCGTAAAAAGAATAATAAATGAACCAACCGCAGCTGCCCTTGCATATGGTTTGGATAAAAAGAATAAGGATAGCACTATCGCAGTATATGACCTGGGAGGTGGAACATTTGATATTTCTATTTTAGATTTAGGTGACGGTGTATTCGAAGTCAAGTCTACTAATGGAGATACCCATCTAGGAGGAGACGATTTTGATGGTGTAATCATTGACTGGCTTGCTGAGGAATTTAAGAAACAGGAAAATATAGATCTGAGAAAAGATCCTATGGCTCTTCAAAGATTAAAAGATGCAGCAGAAAGGGCTAAGATTGAACTTTCATCGTCCTCGGAGACTTCAGTAACATTACCATATGTAACAGCTGTAGATGGGGTGCCTAAACACTTAGATGTGAAACTTAGCAGGGCTAAATTTGAGCAGTTAGTGGATCATTTGGTTATGAGGTCTATTAAACCTTGTGAGCAGGCTTTGAAAGATGCAGGTCTTACTAAAAATGATATTGATGAAGTGATCTTGGTTGGTGGAAGTACCAGGATACCAAGGATTCAACAGGCAGTAGAAGATTTTTTTGGAAAAAAACCCAATAAAAGTGTCAACCCTGACGAAGTAGTGGCTTTGGGTGCAGCTATCCAGGGAGGTGTATTGACAGGTGATGTAAAAGACGTATTACTTCTCGATGTAACTCCACTCTCTATGGGTATAGAAACCATGGGTGGTGTTTACGATGTCGTTATTGAAGGGAACACAACGATACCAAGTAGAAAATCTAAAGTGTATTCAACAGCCGGTGACAATCAACCTTCAGTAGAAATACACATTCTGCAAGGAGAAAGATCGTTAGCGAAAGACAACAGGTCAGTAGGCCGCTTCATTCTGGATGGTATCCCGCCTTCTCCCAGAGGTGTGCCACAAATCGAAGTAATATTCGATATGGACGCTAATGGTATCCTGAACGTGTCTGCAAAAGATAAGGGAACCGGTAAAGAACAAAAGGTCAGGATAGAAGCTTCAACAGGTCTGACTAAAGATGAAATTGAAAAAATGAAACGGGAAGCAGAAGCTAATGCTGATTCTGATAAAAAGGCGAAGGAATCTATTGAAAAAATAAATATCGCTGATTCGCTCATTTTCCAGACTGAAAAACAATTGAAAGAATACGGTGACAAACTTTCTGCACAGAACAAAACAAATATAGAGGAAGCTCTTGTTCATCTTAAAGAAGCCCATGCTTCTAAAGATGTAGATCGCATCGAAAAAGCAACAGAAGCTTTAAACACAGCATGGCAAGCAGCTAGCCAGGAAATCTATCAGGCACAACAAAGTGCAGGTGGCGGGGCACAAGGTGATCCGGGAGCTACTGGTGGTGGTGGTGATCAAACATCCGGCAGCCAGACTGGTGGTAATTCAGAAAATGTTACAGATGTAGAATTTGAAGAAGTTTCTGATAAAAAGTAAAAGTAAAAAGTAAATCATACGAAGGAGTTTGGAATTTCATCCAAACTCCTTTTTTATTTTGAATAATTTGGTATCAGTAGTCATCATCTGTTGGTTGTTCTTGCACCAGATTGATAAAACAATATTTTATTATTGTGGATAGGTACAATTAAAAGACAGTATGATAATTTAATTTCAATTTTTTCTTTACGCCCTAATTAACTTTGTATTCATATGGTTGATATAAAATCTCAATTGCTGCAGGAACTGAAGGAGCAACATTTTGTTATGATTAAACCTTCTCCGGTGCATGGTATCGGAGTATTTGCGGTGAGAGATATCCCGAAAGGATGCCGGGACATGTTTTCACCAGAAGATGGTGAGTGGGTAAGATTATCTTTTGATGAAGTGGAGGCCCTGCCTGAGCCTTCAAAATATATGGTACACACGTACTGTCTCTATGACGATACGCATTATTTTGTACCGGCAAAGGGATTCAAAAAAATGGATGTTGCACTTTATCTGAATCATGATGAACATCCCAATATTGCCTCGATCAACGAAGGAGAGGAATTTGAAACTCTCAGAGATATAATGGAAGGAGAAGAGTTATTCCTGGATTACGGGACTATAGTATCGTGGGAATAAACAGGCATATCTTCCTCCTCGAAGGAAATAAGTAAGTCAAACTAATAAAAAAATATTTAGGTCAGGCCCGGACTGTTCCCAGGTGCTTCAGATGCGTCAAATGCGAACTAATAGCACTTAATAAAGTAGGGAATTCTGTATAGGCTACATTAAACTCACGGCATGTTTGTTTGACAATCTTGCTGATAGCAGGGTAGTGGATATGACTGATACGGGGAAATAAATGATGTTCGATTTGAAAGTTCAAACCACCCCAAAACCATCCATGCCATTTTTGTTTAGTAGCAAAATTCGCCGTTGTATTGATCTGATGAATAGCCCATTCATTTTCCACCACAAAGCTTTCTCCTTCTGGGGCAACAAACTCTGTTTCTTCATTTACATGGGCTAATTGGAAAGTAATTCCAATTAAAATTCCACAAACAAATACCATCAAACCATATCCCATTAAGGTTTTAAGAAAACCCACTTGCCAGATAGGAATTCCAACAAATATGATGATGTATCCTACTTTAGATAAAAAGAACTGAAGGTTTTGAAGAAAGGTCATTTTAGGAATTACTACGCTGTGTGCAATCCTTCGTTTAAAATATTTCTGAAAATCATTTACATAGATCCAGATAAAATATGAAAAACTATAAAGGAATAAGCCGTAATAATGTTGAAATTTATGAATCTTTAATTGTTCTTGCTCTTTATTTACACGCATCAGTGGCCGGATGTTAATATCTTCATCCATATCTTCGATATTTGTAAATGAGTGATGTGCTACATTATGTTTAAAATACCACATATAACTGCTGCCTCCGAGCAAGTCGAGTGAGTACGACATCAACCTGTTCAACCAGGATTTATTTGAATAACTTCCATGAGCGCCATCATGCATAACATTAAATCCAATCGCCGCAAATAAAAAACCCAATGAGCTGCATAATAGAAGACCAATGAGTATATTATGTGGGGTAAAGAAAACCAACCAGATGTAATTTAAGATCATAAGACCTACCAGGATTGCCGTTTTGGTATATAATTTGTAGTTGCCTGTAGTAGCAATTTTGCGATCCTTGAAGTATTCATTGACCCTCGTCCTCATGGTTGAGAAAAACTGGGCATTATTATTTGAGAATTTTACGGTTGGCATGAGTGGATATTTAGCTTGTAAAGGTACTCTATTTAATTTAATGTAGTTTAGCTACAGCCTCTTTAATTCGCCTTGCAGCTTCTTTAATTTGCGTCTCGCTGGCAGCATACGAAATTCTGAAACAATGATCATCTCCAAATGCCGACCCACCGACCGTGGCGACGTGAGCATTGTTTAACAAATAAAAAGCAAAATCATCAGAATTATGAATAGTCACCTTGCCATCTGATTTGCCAAAAAATGAACTAATGTTAGGAAAAATATAAAATGCACCATCAGGTATATTGCAAATAAATCCAGGGATCTCACTAAATAAAGAAACGATCAGGTCTCTTCTCTTTTTAAAGGCGGCCGTCATATCTCTGGTTGGTTTCAAATCAGAATTAAGTGCAACGACTCCAGCTTTTTGGGCTATAGAGTTGGCGCCGGAAGTTACTTGTCCCTGAATTTTAATACATGCATCTGCAATGATCAACGGTGCTGCCATATATCCAAGCCGCCAGCCGGTCATTGAAAAGGCTTTAGAAAAGCCATTGATTAATATTACCCGCTCTTTAATCTCAGGAAAAGAAGCAATACTGACATGTGATCCTGAATAATTGATATGTTCGTAAATTTCATCGGACATGATGTAAATTCCCGGATAAGGTTGTACTACATCAGCAATTGCCTTCAATTCATCCGATGAAAATATGGAACCGGTAGGATTACAAGGACTTGAAAACATGATGAGTTTAGTGCGGTCTGTAATAGCTTCTTTAATTCGTGAAGCAGGCACTTTAAAATTTTCGTCTACAGAGGCAGACAACATGATGGCATATCCTCCGCACATTTTGACAATATCACTATAAGAAACCCAATAAGGGGATAATATGATCACTTCATCTCCGGGATTAATCATTGCCATACAAAGTGTTGCAATGTCTTGTTTTGCTCCATTGGAAACGACGATTTGATTAGGTTTATAGTCCAGGCCATTTTCCCGTTTAAGTTTGGCGCAAATAGCTTCCCGGAGGTCAAGATTACCTGCTACTGCTGTGTATTTTGTAAACCCATCGTTCATTGCTTTAAGAGCCGCATCTTTAATATGTTGAGGGGTATCAAAATCTGGTTCGCCAAGGCTTAGCGTAATCACATCGATACCTTGTTCTTTCATTTTCCTGGCCATTCCCGCCATTTGCAAAGTTGCTGATTCGGTCATGTTGAGTACACGTTCACTTAAAATAGTATCTACTGCTAGTTCTGACATGTTTTTTGATAAATGATGAATCGCAAAATTAATAATATCTTGATTAGCAATTGAATGAATAATTAAAAGATTTCATGCATATCTTATCACTAATTCAACCATTTACTTTTGATTTATGAAAAATGAATTCATGGACAAATTAAATTCACTTTCAAATTTAGCGATGGAAGGTGGTGGCGAAACCAGAATCATTTCCCAACATAAAAAAGGAAAACTTACTGCCCGAGAACGATTGGCTCTGCTTTTTGATGATCATTCGTTTGAAGAGATAGGCATGTTAGTAACTCACAGGAATACAGATTTCGATATGCAGGCATCGGTGTTTTATGGTGATGGAGTAGTGACCGGGTATGGTACTATTGATAAAAGATTGGTTTATGTTTTCGCTCAGGACTTTACAGTTTTTGGTGGCTCTTTATCGGAGACACACGCACAAAAAATCTGTACTATAATGGACCTTGCTTTAAAAAATAAAGCCCCTGTGATTGGTCTGAATGATTCAGGAGGAGCCAGGATCCAGGAAGGGGTTGATTCATTGGCGGGTTATGCTGATGTATTTTACCGAAATACTCTTATGTCGGGTGTGGTGCCACAGATTTCATTGATTATGGGACCTTGTGCCGGTGGAGCAGTATATTCTCCTGCCATCACTGATTTCGTGATTATGGTTGATAAGACCTCTTATATGTTTGTTACCGGGCCCAATGTAGTAAAGACGGTCACCAACGAACAAGTCTCGAGTGAGGAATTAGGGGGAGCTCAAACACATGCGTATAAGTCTGGTATCTGTCATTTGATGACATCCGATGATGCAACTGCTATAACCCGGGTTAAAAAATTGCTTTATTATTTACCTTCTAATCACGAGCTTCCCAGTCCACAATATGCTTATGATTTTGATGGGGAGGATCGGCCAGAACTAGACCGTATTCTACCGGATTCTAATCAATCACCCTATGATATAAAAGAGGTAATAGCCCAAATCGCGGATAAAGAATCATTTTTTGAGATTCATGAGTTTTATGCTGCGAATCTTGTCGTTGGATTTGCAACTTTAGGTGGTAAGTCAATAGGTTTTGTTGCGAATCAGCCTTCTGTATTGGCCGGAGTATTGGATGTTAACTCATCTAAAAAAGGTGCCCGGTTTGTGCGATTCTGCAATTCATTCAATATACCACTTATCGTATTAGTTGATGTTCCCGGATTTTTACCCGGTACTGATCAGGAATGGAATGCGATCATCACCAATGGGGCTAAATTATTATATGCATTTAGTGAAGCTACCGTGCCCAGGATTACAGTGATTCTAAGAAAAGCTTATGGCGGAGCTTATGATGTGATGAATTCCAAACATATCGGTGCGGATTTTAATTTTGCATGGCCCACAGCAGAAATCGCCGTGATGGGTGCTAAAGGAGCGACTGAAATTATTTTTAAAAAAGAAATAGAGTCTGCAGAGGATCCTATAGGGAAAGCTAAAGATTTGGAAGCGGAATACGCAGAAAAGTTTGCTCATCCATATCGTGCTGCCTCCAGGGGATATATAGATGAAGTCATTCAGCCTTCCTCAACTCGTAGGAAATTAATCAAAGCTTTGACCAGCCTTCGAAACAAAAAAGTTATTCATCCATCCAGGAAACATGGTAATATTCCATTATAATCGTGAATTCATTAATTGATTATAATTTCATAGAGATGAAATAAGTACACAGGACGTCTTTGTCTAAAAAATTCTCATTTTTGTCTTATGAGAATACATATCATAGCTATGGGTGGAGCCGTAATGCACAATCTCAGTATTGCATTGCATAAAGCTGGACATATCGTCACCGGATCAGACGATGAAATTTATAATCCGGCTAAAGACAGACTCCAGTCTTATGGCCTTTTGCCTATATCAGGATGGTATCCTGAAAAAATAGACCAAGACATTGAACTGGTGATTGTCGGAATGCATGCTAAAAAGGATAACCCTGAACTTGCGAAAGCCCGTGAATTAAATTTGAAAATAATGTCTTATCCGGCATTTATTTATGAGCATGCTAAGCATAAAAATAGGATTGTAATTGCCGGAAGTCATGGTAAGACATCGACGACATCCATGATCATGCATGTACTTCGGACCTTAGATAAAGATTATGACTATTTGGTCGGAGCTCCTTTGGAAGGTTTTGATCTTATGATCAGGTTATCTGATGCTCCCTTAATGGTAATAGAAGGTGATGAATATCTGAGTTCACCTATAGATCTTACCCCAAAGATCATGCATTATCAACCTCATACTACAATCATTACCGGTATAGCCTGGGATCATATTAATGTCTTTCCTACTCAGGAAAGTTACGTCCAGGTATTCAGGGATTATATTAAGGGTCTCCCTAAAGGTGCTACAATATATTATTACTCCGGGGATAAAGCATTGCATAATATCATTACAGAAACGGATAATACTGATCTGACGATACAATCCTATATAGCTTATCCTCATATCATCAGAGATGGAATTGCTTATCTACTGCATGACCAAAAAGAATTTCCATTAAAAATATTTGGAAAGCATAATTTGGAAAATATACAGGCAGCAGTTGATGTTTGTTTAAGCCTTGGAATCCATGAAAAGGAAATATTACATGCATTAATGACCTTTAGTGGTGCCGCTAAAAGACTTCAACCTTTGTTTTTGTCTGATCATAGCAAAATATATCTCGATTTTGCTCATGCTCCATCTAAAGTAGCCGCTACCGTCAAAGCCATTAAAGAGCAATATCCGGCGATGCGATTGATCACCTTGCTGGAGTTACATACATTTAGCAGCTTAAATAAAAACTTTATTCCTCAATATGCTCATGCATTGGATCCTGCCGATGAAGCTATTGTATTTTTCAATAAACATACCCTCGAGATTAAAGGCATGCCTGATTTGGACCCAGACTATATCCGGGAGATGTTTAAGAAAAATAATTTGAAGGTAATTACCCAAAATGAAGAGCTTGAAGATTATTTATCTCATATTGACAAAAAAGATACGGTCGTACTTTTCATGAGTAGTGGTACCTTTAACGGAGTTCAAATCAAGGAGTGGGCTAACTCAAATTAAATCTTTACGTATGAAAAAATATTTCATTTTAATCAATCTTCTATTTGTTTATGGCAGCCTGATGTGTCAGTCCATCAAATCTCTTGGTAAAATTCATATTGTCGATCCATTAGCTAATGCGTTATTAGATTCTACTTCCATTATAGAAGTGTTGGCTGATGGTTTTGATTGGTCTGAAGGTCCATTGTGGTGGAACGAAGAGAAAGCTTTGTTGTTTAGTGACGTTCCTCAGAACACAGTATATATTTGGAGAGATAATGGGGAAGGAACTAAACCATATATTAAACCATCCGGATTTACAGGAGTTGGTAAATACAGCGGAGAGCCAGGCAGTAACGGACTGACGAGGGATTTAAAAGGAAATCTTATCTCCTGTGAACATGGTGATCGAAGAATTTCAGCCATGCCATTAAACAAGCCTGGTGGCAAAATGACAATTACGGATAATCTATATGGGAAAAGATTTAATTCACCCAACGACGTCATCGTAGATTCTAAAGGAAGAATTTATTTTACAGATCCTCCTTATGGCCTTCCATTGCAGGAGAAGGATAAGTTTGAAACTGGTGTTTTTGGAGTTTATCTTTTTGAAAAAGGAAAAACAACCTTGATCATAAAAGATTTAACTCGTCCCAATGGATTGACTTTATCCCCCGATGAGAAAACATTGTATGTTGCTCAATCTGATCCGGATAAAGCATACTATATGAAATATCCGGTGCTTACGACGGGATTAGTAGGTAAAGGATCTTTATTGTTTGATGCGACTCCTATGAAGAATGCCGGATTGACGGGTTTGCCGGATGGAATAAAAATGGATCATCTTGGTAATATATGGGGCACAGGACCCGGAGGTATACTCATCATTTCGCCTAAAGGTATTTTATTAGCAAGAATAGAAACAGGTCAGGCAACTGCCAACTGTGGTTGGGGAGAAGATGGAAGCACATTGTTTATAACTGCTGATATGTATCTATGCAGACTTAAAACAAAAGTCAAAGGCACGCCATTCCGATAGATATAATTTTAGGGAAAATAATTTTTATTCACCACTAACTTTAAAAGTGGCATTTTTTTGTTTACGGATCAATCCTACAGACAACATTAGCCCTGCCATTCCGATAACATGATAGAAATTTAATTTTTCACCGGCGAGTACACCCCAACCGATAGCTACCATGGGTATAAAATAAGTATTGGCACTTGCAAATAAAGGAGTAGAGATACTGATCAAATAATTATGAATGATAATAGCCAATGCAGAACCGATTAATCCTAAAAGCATTAATGCGTAAAGGGAACTATAATGCTCGGGAGCAATTCGAAATGAATTGATATTGGGTAAAAAGAAAATCAACATTGCCATAAGCCCTGCAAAAACGACACTGCAAACACTGACTGCAATCGGAGATACCACACTAAGATGATTTTTTACCAGGTTAATATTCAAACCGTAACAAACCGTCGCGAGTACTACCAGTAAAGCATAAGCGTTGATAGACCATCCCGTTCTGGAAGATAACATACTTAGATAGAATGAAGATGCCAACCCAAGTACCAAGCCAATAATTTGAAGAAAAGCAAATTTATTTTTAAACCAAAAGATGGCAATCAGCAGGGTCCAGGTAGGAGTCAGTGCATTTAAGATCCCGGCCACGGAGCTTTGGATATGTTGTTGTGCAAAACAAAATAGATAGGCAGGTAAAAACATCGCAAAAAACCCGGTAAGACAAACGTATTTTAATTTATGCCCGGGAATTTTTTTAAACTGAAAAAAGGCAAGGGGTAACAAACTCAATCCTGCTGTCATCAATCGAATAGTGGCAGCCTGGATAAAACCGTAATGTTCCAGCCCTTTTTTAATTAATATAAAACTACTGCCCCAAATCAGGGACAAGAGAATCAATAATATCCATCGTAAAGGAGAGGGATCGGGCTTTAATTTCATAGGAAAAGGCATCAGATGATTCAGGATAATTTACTCAGCCAATCATCCGGGTGCTGTATTTGTTTAAATTCATCGATTAACTTTAATTCATTGTCTGAATTACATAATCGTTGCAATTCTTTAACGTGGATTGACCATTGGTTTCCGTCAAAAAACTCTACTGCTTTAAAATCTCTTGTCTTGTAAAGTGATTTTTCGAGATAACCATTACCCAGATAGATATATTGTTTACCGGATTCCTTTGCTATATGTATACATTTCCACATTAACCATTTTCCCAATGGAATTCCTTGTTCCAGGGTATCTGTATCGTAAAAAGCAAACCAATAATGAAAGAGTTCGTTGGTCATGACGGCAAGAATATAACCTATGACTGATCCCCGGGAGGAAAAAGTAAGAATATGTGTCAGATATTTTCGTTGAGTAATGTACTCTATTCGCTGTAAAGGCATCTTATCTTCTCCTATTCTTTCCTCACTATATTGTTTGGCAAAAGCATAGAACTGGTCCCACTGATCAAATTGTTCAATCGGGGTGATTTGGTATTCAATATGAAGATCTTCTGCTTTTCTGTTAACTCTTCTATTTTCACTGGAATCGGCAAATTTGCCAAGATCGATCCTTATACCCCTTGATTTATAATATAAATCGTGATTTAATTCCTGGTTACCGGTGTATGGAAGAAATCCTTCGGGATAAAGTCTGTCAAGGTCGTGAATAGAATCATACGTCGCATAAATCGTATAACCAAAAGTATAGGTTGAATAGTCATGACGATACTCTGATAAAAAAACTTTCATAGTTAGTTTTAATCGAATAGAATGCTTATTGGTAGGCTTCCGATCGGAGCAACTCTATTTCTATAATTTCTTTTGGAATAGGAGGTCCTATCACTTGCACATGGTCATCCTGCACCAATACATTGTCTTCGATTCTTATTCCTCCAAATGGCAATACCTTTTCGATTTTATCATACTGGATGAAGTCTTTAAATTTATTTTCTGATTTCCATAAGGCTATCAGCTCTGGAATAAAATAAATACCAGGTTCTACGGTAAGAACCATTCCGGTTTTCAAGGTTTTTGCGAGTCGTAAAGATTTTAAACCAAATTGTGAGCTTCGTTTCAATTCTCCTTCATATCCGGTGTATTCTTCACCAATGGCTTCCATGTCATGCACATCCAATCCCAGCGGATGCCCCAGTCCATGTGGAAAAAACATCGCATGCACGCCTTGTTCAACAAGATCATCCGGATGTCCCGATAAGAACCCAAGTGAAATTAATCCTTCTGTAATAAGCTTTGCAGCATTAAGATGGATGTCTATATATTGAATACCTTGTTTAGCGGATGCAATGGATTGTTTTAATGCCGCTAATACGAGAGAATAAATATCACTTTGTAAACCGCTAAAGGTTGGACTCACTGGAATAGTCCGGGTAATATCACCTGAGTAATGCATTGGAGATTCGGCAGCAAAGTCACCCAACAATAATTGTCCTTCTTTTAGAATATTGGAATATGAATGATTGTGTAACGTTTGTCCATTGATGGTTAATATAATGGGGTAGGGAAGGTCTACATTGTTTCGTAAACACTCAGCTCTTATACCTGCCATGATATTTGCCTCTGTCATACCTGCTTTTGCGGTGGTCATCATGACCTTATGCATATTACCGGATGTTCGAATAGCTTCTGTTAATTGAATAATTTCTTCCGGAGATTTGATTTCCCTCATTTTTACAACTTCAAGGGCTAATCGCTGGCTATAGTTTTGAGCAATTTGTTCTGGGGGTTGTTGAAGAATTTTTCCCAATACAAAAGACTGATCTCCACGATATACAGGAAGGTAATGAATTGGAACTTTTTTAGAAATTAAAGCGCCAATTAATTGATATCCCTCTTGTAATGAAATCACCCGGTCAATACCGGATTTATCTGCTAAAGCATTCAACGTTAATGCCGGACCGGTCCATACGATGTCCATCATAGTCATATCATCTCCGATCAATATAGATTCACCGGTATGACTGTCTATCAGGAGAAAAATACCTGGTCTTTCAATCCCACAATAGTATAGAAAACTGCTTTCTTGTCTGAATGGATAGGCATTATCCCGATAGTTCATTCCGACTTCTTCGTTGGCAGCTAACAAGATCATACCATCTTGTATCGACAAGGCAAGTCCGGATCTCCTGGTATGATATATTTCAGGATTAAAAAAATGTAAATTCATATTTTTTAAGAAGGTCAAATTAACGAAAATCCGATCAAAAGGCTGTGTAAATTTGCACCTATATTTTAAATATTTTATGAGGTTATTTTTTCAATTAATTAAAGTGATTATTATAGCAGGATTGATCCTGGTGAATGAATATAAAGCACAATGGTTTGGAACTACTTTAGCAGATACTCACTTAATCACAGGATTGTTCGGATTTTTATTGTTTTTTCTTATTTCTGAGACCGCTCGGGATCTCTTATTGTATTTATACAGGAAGAGAAAAAAATTGAATGCAAGAGCCACAGACAATGTGACTATAGGATTGGATAATATTTACATTTTGATCCTGGCCGGCGCTATCTTTTACTTTGTACTTCATATTATGAATCTTAAACCCCGGGATTTTTTTACAGGTATTACTTTGATTTCTGCTGCCATTGCGATCATTATGAAAGATTATATTTCTAATATTATCAGTGGAATGATCCTTGCGTTTTCAGATAAATTGAAGATTGGTGATTATGTCCAGGTAGGACAATTCCGCGGAGAAATAATAGATTTTTCACTTACCAGCATTACCCTGAGGAATGACGATGATGAAACTGTTTATATACCGATTAATACCATATTTTCTCATGAATTGACCAATTTTACCAATGGAGAAATCGATACGATTACCGTTGACTTCGAACTAAATAACAGGATGAAAATACCATTTGAAGTCTTGAAAGAAAAAATAAACGCGATCATCCTTCCTTATACAATCAACTTTATAGAAAACAGTCATGATTTGTTTGTAAGTGCCAGTAAGCAGGAGAGTACCATATTTAAATTTAAGTATACCCTGAAAGCAAGAGACCTTAACCTGGCGAGACGAATACAGGCTGATATACTAAAAGAAGTCTATGAAAATACATCCATGTTGAAGCAAATCATATAGTTGAAATAAAAAAGCCCCTCGGAAAAGGGGCCTTTAAAAAGAACATCTTGCCTTTTGATGATCCTGATATTCGTCTTTGAGTTTTATGTATCCAGCTTTGCAGGATGATACGAAGGTAAACACTTTATAGATTTAAACAAATTTTATTGAATTTTTTTATTGCTAAAAAGTACAATAATATGTTACCATCATTTTATTGTAACCCGTCATTCTTTAATTTAGTTCTTGGATGTGATTTTTATCAATCATTACACCCTGATCAAGTTTAAGATAGTGATCGATACAAAAAGGTATGTATTCTGCATAATGTGTAACCAGGATCAACGTTTTTTTTGTTTTCATACATACAGCATCCAGTAAGTTCATCAATGCAATGTGTTGTTCAGGGTTTAAGCCCTGACCCGGCTCATCTAAGATTAGTAACATTGGATTTTTGACGAAGGCTCTCAATAAGAGTACCATTCTTTGCTCTCCGAAGGATAATTCATAAAGTCTTTTATCTTTTGAGGAAATATATTCTGATAAGACTAGCCAGTCCATCGTAATAGCATATTGTTTAGGAGTCAATTTTTGAAATAGTCCAATGGAATCAAACCATCCGGAAGCGATAGTTTCAAATACAGTAAAACTTCTGTCAAAAAACATATGAAGCTCCGGTGATAGATAGCCTATCTTTTTTTTAATGTCCCAGATGCTTTCACCGCTGCCACGAGGCCGATCAAATAAAACGATATCGTTGGCGTATGCCTGAGGATTGTCACCTGTCACCAAACTTAATAAAGTAGATTTGCCTGAACCATTCGGTCCGAGTAATAACCACTTTTCACCCTGGTGAACATTCCACGAAATATGATCTAAAATTTTTTTAGTTCTATACGTAATACTAACGTCCTTCATGGCGATGACCTGGTCAACATTACTTACGTCTTCATCGGTGGTAAGTTTTAGAAGAAGAGATTCATTGAATAGTTTCTTTGAAGGGAATTGAATGACCGGTTGATTTAGAAGATGATCTTTTAATTGTTTAACCTGCCCATGTTCTAATTCAAGTACTTTAGTGATTCCATTTGGTATTTCACTTAACGTTGTAACCAGGATGATGAAAATACCTTGTTGCATGAGTTGATTTAAACATTGATGTAAATCCAGTCTGCTGGATGTATCTAAACCATCAAAGGGACTATCCAGGATCATAACCGACGGGTGGTTCAATAACAATTTAGATAACTGAAGTTTTTTATGTTCTCCATTTGACAGATGCAATAGAGGTTCATCCAGTAAATGATTCAAATGCATCATGCAAGTTATGTCTTCTACTTCCTTCAAAGAACCCAATAAGACCTCACGAACTGTCAACGCATCATCAGCATCGAGTGCATTAAATCTTTGCTGATAATAGAAATCATAGGTATTGGATTTATTGGCAAACTGATGTTGTTGGCCAACATAACAAATCCCCTTGGCAATGCTGGAATTAAATTTTATTTTTCCCTGGTAATAAATTTTCCCTGCTATCGCTTTGGCTAACGTAGTTTTACCGCTTCCGGATGGGCCTGTTATCGCCAATTGATCGCCTTCAAATAACTGAAGATTGATGTCTTTTAGAATGGTTTTATCGGCAACTTGAATTTGGACATCAAGAAGTTCTAATGTAGGAATGGACATTAATGTTCTATCGTAAGCTGCTGTAAAGCTAAAAATTTATTGTAGAGATTTTTAGATTGGGTCTGGTAATACCACAGTGCCTTAAGAAAAATGATTGAGTTAGTCTTTCGTAAATAATAAATTATAAGAATTTTAACCAACGTCGATCCTGTTGACCCCGTTTATCTATTATGAAAAATACCTTCAATACATATAACATAATAGCTGGTCTGTGTTTACTGGCTTTTACCTCTTGTCAGAATGGCAAAGATCTGGCTGAGGATAACAACTGTGTTCATGTAAAAATCGTGGCTACAATATGCAGTGAGGTTGTATACCAGATCCTGGATGAAAAATATTATGATCTGGGAGAAAATGGTTGGGGTAGCAATAACGTTAAACTGGATCATGTCTTTTTTTCTTATTTAAATTGTACCGATATGGACTATTTAAATAAACTGGCAGTTGCCACCGTGATTGGTAGAGAACTGGATATAAGAATAGTAGTAGAGAATGCTTCAGATTTTAATTGCGCTTCCTGTAAGGCCACTTTAGGTAACCGGCCAACCAGAAAACATACAGTTGAGTTTGCACTTAACGGTTGTAATTAAAAAAAAAGGCAGCTTGCGGCTGCCTTTATATAAAAATAGTTGATATTTCAGATTACATCATACCATCCATTCCGCCTCCTCCATGAGGATGACCTCCATGTCCGCCGTCTTTATCTTTAGGCTTGTCGTTGACTACACATTCTGTAGTAAGGATCATACCTGCGATAGAAGCAGCATTTTCAATGGCGATACGAGTTACTTTAGTTGGGTCTATTACACCTGCTTTTTTCAAGTCTTCATAGACATCTGTTCGGGCATTATATCCGATAGCACCTTTGCTGGATAAAACTTTTTGGAAAATAACGCTTCCTTCAACACCCGCATTTTCAGCGATGATGCGCAACGGAGCTTCCAAAGATTTTTTTACTATCTGGATACCAATAGTTTCATCTTCATTAGCACCTTTCAGTTTTTCAAGGGCAGGTATACACCGGATCAACGCGACACCACCACCAGCGACGATACCTTCTTCGATAGCAGCACGGGTAGCATGTAATGCATCATCAACACGATCTTTTTTCTCCTTCATTTCAACTTCTGTAGCGGCACCGATATAAAGGACAGCCACACCACCAGATAATTTGGCAAGTCTTTCCTGTAATTTCTCTTTATCGTAATCAGAAGTTGTCGTTTCAATCTGTTGTTTGATTTGATTGATACGGGCTTGAATCATTTTATTATCACCACGGCCATTTACTACAGTAGTATTGTCTTTATCAACTGTAATTTTTTCAGCCTGGCCCAATAGATCTAATTCTATATTTTCAATTTTGTAGCCTTTTTCTTCAGAGATTACTGTTCCGCCTGTAAGTATAGCGATATCTTCAAGCATAGCTTTTCGGCGATCACCAAATCCGGGAGCTTTTACAGCAACTACTTTTAGATTTGCACGAAGCCTGTTAACCACCAATACACCTAAAGCCTGGCTTTCCATATCTTCTGCGATCAATAAAATAGGACGACCTGTAGCAATTACTTTTTCAAGTAAAGGCACGATCTCCTGCATATTGGAAATCTTTTTATCATGAATCAGGATGAATGGATTTTCGTATTCAGCAGTCATATCTTCTGCATTGGTCACGAAATAAGGTGACAAATATCCACGATCAAACTGCATACCTAATACTTCCTGTACATACGTATCGGTTCCTTTAGCTTCTTCAACAGTGATGACACCATCTTTAGATACTCTTTTCATCGCGTCTGCGATCAATTTTCCGATTTCTTCATCATTATTAGATGAAATAGATGCTACCTGTTGAATTTTGCTGAAATCATCACCAATAGTTTCTGATTGATTTTTCAAATCTTCCACTACTTGTCGCACCGCTTTTTCAATTCCTCTTTTAAGATCCATAGGATTGGCGCCAGCGGCTACATATTTCATACCTGCAGTAACCATACCCTGAGCCAATACAGTTGCCGTAGTAGTACCATCACCAGCCAGATCGGCGGTTTTAGAAGCTACTTCTTTAAGCATCTGTGCACCCATATTCATTACTGCATCTTCCAATTCAATTTCTTTAGCAACAGTGACACCATCTTTAGTAATAGTCGGTGCACCAAAACTTTTTTGAAGTACTACATTTCGACCCTTAGGTCCAAGAGTAACTTTTACTGCATTTGCCATTGCGTCGATACCCGCTTTCAGTCTTTCACGTGCTTCTGCATTAAAGCTTATTTGTTTAGCCATTTTATTTAGATTTTTACGATTTAAAACAATGAATTAAAATAAGACCTGATTAAAGAACTACCAGGATATCATCTTCTCTCATGATGAGATAATCTACTCCTTCATGATTCAATTCCTGACCTGAATATTTACCATACAATACTATATCACCTGTAGTCACAGTCATAAGATTTCCATCTTTGCCAGGACCTACCGCGATTACTTCTCCGCGTTGTGGTTTTTCTTTAGCAGTATCAGGTATAATAATTCCACCTTTGGTTTTTTCTTCGGCTGGTGCCGGCTTTACGATAACTCTGTCGTTGATAGGCTTCATGATTTAAATATGTTTTTTAATATATGTTAACAATTAGATTTCAAGCTTGTCTTATCACATTTAATGCCACCTGAATATTCCCTGACAATTTTTCAGAATCCTCCGGAAATAGAAAATATTTCAGAAGACTATGACCATAATCGCCGATAAGAATGGAATAAATGGCAGTTATTGAGGAACTGCGCTTGCGTCAGGTGCTCCGGTCACGAACATTGCAGTGATGATACACAATATGAACAAAGAAGCAATAAGACCCCAGGTCAATTTTTCAATAAAATCGGTAGATCGGGCAACTCCAAAAAGTTGATTAGCCCCTTGTCCACCAAATGTTGAATCTATTCCTCCACCTTTAGGATTTTGTATCAAGACGGACAATATCAACAAGGCACTTATAATGCCGATTAAAATAATTAATAACGTGATCATAATGAATACTAAGCCTTTAACTTTTCTATTTTGGCTGCAAAAATAGTACTTTTCTCAGGATTGTCTGCTAAAAGTTTCTCATAAATTTGGATGGCCAGTTCGGGTCTTCCCTGACTTGCCCAAAGATCAGCAAGACTCTCTGAGCCGATATTATCCCGAAGGTCCAGGCTGGATTTGATTAATTCTTCAGTTTGATGTATTTGACTAGTTTCCAGTTCGTGATGTGTTTCAAGGATTTGTTTAGTAGATTCCTCCTTGAATTCAGAAATAGTAAAGGAGGGGATTGGAACCTTACAGACAGGTAAAGATTTGAGATAGGAAATGAAACCGGATTCGGAATATGAATAAATTGGTTTATGAATCACCTCTTCTGATACTACTACTGCAGACGGTTCCGGCAAATTGGTTATTTCAACCTCCGGCTCATCATGGCTCCATATCATTTCCTCTTGAGGGACTAATACAGGTTCAAGGTCAAAAACAGGAGTTAATAAGGAGTCCTGATTTTCAGAAAAGCCAGATTGAACGAGCGATGATAGTTTTTCATTCAGGTCATCGTGAATAAATGTATGACCTGGGTATTTTTTATAATATGCTGACTTCAATGACTCCAGATATGGATACTGTCGGATCAAAGAAGATAGTGTTTGATGATCCAACTGATCTAATTCATCAGGATGATGTAAGTGATATAACAGATCGTCAAGCTTCATGAAAGATTAAAAACAAAAGTAAGAAAGCATTACCAATCTCCAAAAGCTTTATTAAAAATATCCTCCGTTAATTGATTGGTGATGACTAAGACCAAACGATCCTGGACATCCAGTAGATTTTGAGTGCCATCAAATTCCTGAAAAAAAGTGAAAGTCTGATTCCAGTTTTTGGTTTCATCATGTTTATTTTCAAAATCTACATGCACCCGAATCGTAAGCCTGCTCAATGCACTTACATTATCTGATGTGGGCGCCTGGGAAGAAACACTAAAGTCTTCGATAGCCCCTGAAAAAGTCAAATCAGGATCCGTATCTACAAGCCGCAACCTGGATTCTCTCCGGATTTTATCTTTCAGTTTTTCAGTAAAGGTAACTGGTAATGTCACCGGACCATTATCTGCTCTTCCTTCAAAAGTGACTACCGTAAAGTTGGTGATAGATGGATCTATTGAAGTACTTTTTAATGAATAACATCCACTAGAAAAAAATAATGTACCAAGTACGAAAAGGAAATGAAAAAATCGGCCGGCAATAAATTGTATAGATTTATTCAAGGTCATATTGTTTGATCTTTCTGTAAAGAGTTCGTTCGCTTATTCCTAATTCCAATGAAGCTTCTTTTCGTCTGCCTTTATATTTGACCAATGCTTTGCTGATCATTTCTTTTTCCATATGCTCTAAAGAAAGAGGTTCTTCTACTACCGTATTTTTAGCATGTAAAGGTACAGGCTCATTTCTGTCCAATACAATCGGTTTTAAAACATCATTGGATTCCATTGGCATAGATCTATATCCATTGGAGGGATAGGTTTTTTCTAACCAGGTATTGTCCGATTGCCATACCGGGTCAGAAATAGAAGTATTCATTTCAGGCATCTGGAGATTGTTACGCCGAATGAGTTCAAAAAACATATTCTTAAGTTCATGCACGTCCTTTTTCATATCGAAAAGGATTTTGTACAAAATCTCCCGCTCATCTATTTTATTATCTGCATTTTTCCCGGGTATCAAAGGGAAGTGAGATGGGCTAAGAGATGGCATTAACTGGATCAACCTTTCTTTATTGATCATTCGGTCTTCAGATAAGACGGACAACTGTTCAGCAAAATTTTTTAGCTCCCTGATATTTCCCGGCCAATGATAATGATATAAGACATCTTTAGCCTCTTCATCCAGTTCTACCGGAGTCGTAGAATATTTTTCAGCAAAATCAACCGAAAATTTTCTGAATAACAAGTAAATATCATCTCTGCGTTGTTTCAAAGCGGGCACCTGAATAGGTACTATATTAAGACGGTAGTACAAGTCTTCCCTAAATCGCCCGGTGTTGATACGATCCATCAAATTGACATTCGTGGCAGCAATGACGCGGACGTTGGTCCTTAATGATTTGGAAGATCCAACACGGATAAATTCACCACTTTCTAAAATACGCAATAAATAAGCCTGTGTATCCAACGGCATTTCAGCAATCTCATCTAAAAAGATAGTACCTCCGTCGGCAGTTTCAAAATAACCTTTGCGCTCTCCGGTAGCTCCTGTAAATGATCCTTTTTCATGCCCGAATAATTCGGAATTGATCGTTCCGGGAGGAATCGCACCACAATTGACAGCTATAAACTTATTATGTTTTCTTTTTCCAAGAGAGTGAATGATTTGAGAGAAAATTTCTTTTCCTGTTCCGCTTTCTCCTGTGATCAGGACTGTAAGATCTGTATCAGCTACTCTTACTGCTGTTTCCAGTGCGCGTTCAAGATCTTTGGAATTACCAATGATACCAAAGCGTTGTTTTATAGTCTGTATTGAAAATTGTGCCAAAGAAAATGAATTAAATAATGTTGCCAAATAAGGTAGCCCTATTCGAATGGTCAATCAATACATACACATAATCACCTTTTGAATACCCGGAAAGCTTTGGAAAAATTACCATCTTATTTTGAGAATTTCTCCCTTTAAAAGATGTTGTTGACTTTTTTGAATCACCTTCGATTAATACTTTAAATACTTTGCCGGTATCCAGCCTATTGTGTTCTGCAGATACCTTTTCAAGGGTTTCAATCACCTCACTTAGTCTTCTTTTTTTGATCTCAAACGGAATGTCATCTACCAGCTTTTTAGCAGCCGGTGTACCAGGCCGCTCTGAATATGCAAACATATAGGCCATACTATATTTAGAATATTTCATAATGGATATAGTATCCTGATGGTCTTCTTCAGTTTCAGTACAAAAGCCAGTGATAATATCAGCGGAAATGGCACATTCAGGTAAAATTCTATTGATTGCATCTATTCGCTCCATATACCATGCCCGATCATAGGTTCTGTTCATTAATTCCAGGATTCTGGAGCTGCCAGATTGAACCGGTAAATGAATGTATTTGCAGATATTTTCATATGAAGCGATGGTATACAGGACCTCATTCGTAATATCCTTTGGATGAGACGTTGAAAATCTAACGCGTAGATCAGGATGGACCATAGCAACTTTTTCCAGTAGGTGTGCAAAATTTACAACCTGGTTATTTTCCGGATTTGTCCATTTGTAAGAGTCAACATTTTGGCCCAATAAAGTCACTTCTTTGTATCCTCTATTAAAAAGGTTGGTCGCTTCGGACAAAATGCTATGCATATCCCTGCTGCGTTCCCGCCCCCTTGTATACGGTACTACACAAAACGAACACATATTATCACAACCGCGCATGATACTGATAAAAGCAGAGACACCATTTGCATCTAATCTCAAAGGACTAATATCAGCGTAGGTTTCTTCACGGGAAAGAAAGACATTGATCCCCTTGTGCCCTTCGTCAGCGCTGGCAATAAGATCAGGTAAGGCACGATAGGCATCCGGTCCAACAACGATATCAACTAATTTCTCTTCTTCTAATAGTTGTTTCTTCATCCTCTCTGCCATACAACCCAGCACACCAATCAGAGTACCTGGTCTGTCCTCTTTAATCTTTTCAAATGTCCGGAGTCTTTTACGTATCGTTTCTTCAGCTTTTTCGCGAATGCTGCAGGTATTAAGAAGGATTAAATCCGCTTTTTCAAGACTTTCTACAGACGTATATCCTGTATCATGCAGGATGGAAGCTACAATTTCACTGTCTGAGAAATTCATTGCGCATCCGTAACTTTCTATATAAAAATGTTTATTCTTTTGAATCGGGTTCATACTCAAATCACTTGTATAAACTTCACCCTGACGTTCTTCCAGCATTACCTTCTCTGAGGAGATTTCTTCAAACATAGATTTTGAAATAAAAATGCAAAAGTAAGGATTTTGTGACAAAATGTCAGGATCCCATTATAACTTGAAAATTTGATTGATTTAGTGTGCCCATAACAATAACTCAATAGATACAATCTAATGCTTATGATCCGAATCAAAAATCTTCATTCATCTCATATTGCTATTGATCTTAATGAAAAACTTAGCTGGAATTTAGATTCAAAATTCATTTTAATTTACCCGATGAAGGGGCATCGGCTTATATAAGAATTGTTATTTTTACCTTTTATCCTATGCGAAAATTTGGCCTTATAGGTTTTCCCCTTACTCATTCGTTTTCAGGTAAATTTTTTAATCAAAAATTTGAAAGGGAACAGATCAGTGATGCCGAATATCGGCTTTATCCCATCGACACGATCCTTCAATTTCCCGATTTGATAAAGGGTTTGGGTGAGGATCTGGTTGGCTTAAATGTGACGATTCCTTATAAACAAAGCGTGATTCAATATTTAGATGATTTATCAGAGGAAGCACAGCAGATTCAAGCTGTAAATACCATTTTATTTAAAGATGGAAAACTGAAGGGGTTCAATACAGATATTCCAGGCTTTGAACAAAGTTTATTGCATTTTATAGATGAACAAGTTATTAATGCGCTCGTCCTGGGAAATGGTGGAGCTTCAAAGGCGGTTCAATTCGTACTTGACAAATTGCGCATAAATTTTAAAACAGTATCGAGAAGTTCCTCATCCGGGACTATTACTTATGACCAGCTGGATGAATCAATATTGCAGACTTCAAGGTTGATCATTAATACCACACCGCTGGGTATGGCTCCAAGGATCACCGAATATCCGGAATTTGACTATACGGTTTTATCCGACCAACATTATTTGTATGATCTGATATATAATCCCTCAAAAACAATATTTTTATCAAAAGGCGAAGCACAAGGCTCTAAAATTCAAAACGGTCTTGATATGTTATACAGACAAGCCGAAGCTTCGTGGAAAATCTGGAATCAATGATCAACAATTATTTATTAGACTTTAATAATACTGAAATTGCCTTCGGACATAAATCAGATCAGGAACTAAGGGAAACCTATCGTTTGTTTAAAATTATGAACAGCCCCAACCTTGTCAAAATTGGTTCTGGGTTCACAATGCTGTTGAATAAATTAAAGCTGCCGGTACTGGATCCATTGATTAAAGCTACTATCTTCAAACAGTTTTGCGGGGGAATCAACCTTCTGGATTGTCAAAGGACTATTGATAGATTATATAAAAACAAAACACTGAGTATTCTTGATTATGGCGCTGAGGCCAAAGATTCAGAGAAGGATTTTGATGCAACACTCAGTGAATTAATAAAAGCCGTACAATTTGGAGCAGCCAACGCTTCGGTCCCGGTCATCAGTTTAAAAATTTCCTCCATTGCCCGCAATGAGCTATTAGAAAAATGGAAAGGGAGCCAACCACTGGAGCCGTTTGAAGAGGCGGAATTGGATAAGGTAAAAAAAAGGATGCATAAGGTAGTGCACCTGGCTTCCGATATGGGTGTTGCAGTATTTGTTGATGCTGAAGAATCATGGGTTCAGGATGCGATGGATACCCTGGTTGAAGAAATGATGGAATCGTATAACAAGCGCAAAGTAGTAGTTTACAATACCTTTCAGATGTATCGTAAAGATCGATTAGACTTTCTGAAAAAAAGTTTTGACAGATCTATATCCAGGAACTATTACCTCGGCGCTAAAATTGTGCGCGGAGCTTATATGGTAAAAGAAGGTGATCGGGCTAAAGTAGAAGGTCATGAGTCACCTGTTTTTGAAACTAAAGAGGGTAGTGACGAATCCTTTAACCAGGCTATTGAATTTTGTGTGAATCATTATGACCGTATTTCATCTTGCAATGCATCTCACAATATGCAAAGTTGCATGTTACAGGCAAGGTTAATAGCTGAACGATCCATTCCAAAAAATCATTCTCATCTTAATTTTTGTCAGCTTATGGGAATGAGTGATAATATTACATTCAATCTTGCATCCCAGGGTTATAATGTGGCAAAGTATGTGGTGTATGGTCCGATTCAGGAAGTCATTCCTTTTCTGATTCGCAGGGCACAGGAAAATACATCTATCACCGGTGATGTAGGTCGGGAACTTAATCTGATCATTCAGGAAATGAAAAGAAGGAGATTAATTAAGTGAAGTTGATAATTGATTAGATCGCGATAGCTTTTTCAATCAGCCATCCCTGATTGACTATACCTTCAGATTCCTGGATCTCCGTTAATAAACGTTGTTTAGCAGGTTTATCCTGGTATTTTACCCTGCTAAGTTTTTTAATGTATTTGATGAAGTTAGAGTATCTGAGCTTTTTGGCGGCGGCAATATCTTTTTCATGTCTATTAAGGAAGGTCCTGAAACTATCTGCCAGGGAACCCATTGCCTGCCATTCTTCCACTTCAAAATAAGTAGCAAGTAATAATACTTTGGAATCCAGGTTATAAGTAAGCTCACCAAACTCTACATTCCTTAATTTTTCTATGACTAACTCAAATTTGTGTTGATTAAAATATAGTCTTGCTAAAGAAAATGTGACCAATGTCAGTTTCTGATCCTCGGGAATAATCTTTTGGTAGTCTTCTATAAAGTTTTCAGTCCAGGTAAATTCTTTAGTGCGGATACCGAGGATGACGATATTGAGAAAATCACCGGGATTAAATTTGTTAGAAGGGAAAATCAGGTCAAACTTTAGTCCGTATTTATACCATTGCAGAGCTTCTAATCCCAGGTTATGTTGTCCGCGGTTGTATTGGTAAGAACAGAAATTGATGACTTCTTTTAAGATTTCAACTCCATCAATCTGAGAAAATTTTATAAGGTGATTATTTAGTTTTTCCTTGAGCTCCTCATACGCTTTGTTAGAATATTTTTCCTGTTTGAGTTTATAAATCCTGTAATAGACATCGATTTCAGGGAAAGCTAAAAAATCATTTTTTTCTACGATATCAATGATTTGTTTTTCTAATTTTATTTCTATAGGGAGATTTACAAATTGCCTTCTGGACGCTGTATTGACAAGTTGTTTTGTTTTCTCGGATATGTAAAACAAGTCGAGGTGTTTGTGAATCGTTTCAATATTGGAACGGGACTCCAGATTTATTTCATAGTCCTGAATATTGTATAGATTTTTTTCAAATTGAAATCGTTGAAGATGAAACTCAGAAGATAAGTTTTTGTGTTTGTCCATCTCGTCCTGGAGGTGTGTGGTGGAGGATTTGTACAAAGCCTCTATCCGCTGCTCATAAATAAATTCCAATAATAAATTGCCGGATGCCAAATCATTGCGCGACAACTGCTCAAAGACAAAATACTTTTGAAGTAATATTAAAAACTCATTGCATAGTTTACGCCATTTGAGATCATTAAATTTAATATTCGGTATTAACTTACTCCATAATTCCTCTTTATCTGTAATTAGTTCTTTACCGGATTTTATTTGAGGAAGAACCAATTCAAAAAGTTTAAATAATAGAGTATTGGAATTGCAATACGGTGAGGCTAAAAATTTTTCAATTTTAGGTAATTCAGACTTTGGTATCTGGGTCAAAACTTTTATAAATTTTAACTCCTTCATGGATTACTGGATCAACTTAAATGGCTTATTTTGAAACCATTAATTTTCAGCAAGATACAAATGTATTTTTACTAACATGTGTTAATTTTATATATAAATAAAATATATGTTTAGTTTTTTGATTTACAATTTATGACTATCTTGCAATCTGAAATTGTAGTCGCAAATATAATGAACCGAATCATCAGGCTCAGTTGTTTTTTTATCCTATCTATCTTAATAGAGTCTGAAATATATGGTCAAAATTGGAATCTCACGACAGTTTGTAAAAAGGATTTTGGTCATACTACAGGTCAAGCCATCCAGATTTTCCCATTAGCCAATGACATCAATCAAAACGGTCAAGCGTTAAGCCTGAAAAGTATTTCATATTCAGAGCATGGCAGGGCGGTATTGAATGGTGAGTCAATTCAATTTATTCCATTTCCTGATTTTCATGGCTTAGGTCATGTACTGTATACTGCATGTGATAACAAAGGCAATTGTGGAATAGGTGAAATCAGTGTTGTTATTACCGATCCTGCTAATATTAATTACACCGATACCATTTCGGAAGGTGTACTTCGAAACACCACTTTTACCTTTTATATTCCCGAACCTGATTTTCAATTATCAGCAGCACCTAAATATGGACAAGTGTCCAAAGTGAGTGATTATGAATATCATTACCAGCCCACTGGTCCTGCAGGTTCTTCAGAACAATTGATTTTTCAGAAAGGAAATAATAAAACAGTATTCCAACTTACTCTTGTAGATCAACCTGTTAAAAATCAGTACCTGGTTGATGACATTATTTATTTGAACAAAAACACTTCGCGGTTATTTTCCCTGACCAAAAATGATATCAACACCGGAGGTAGTATTGTGGTAAAGTCTATTTCCCAACCTACATCAGGGTCTGTATCTCTTAATGCAGATAATACATTGACCTATTCATCTGCATTTGATTTTGAAGGTATCACTCAATTTGAATATACCGCCTGCAACCAGGTGGGCTGTGAAACAGCTAAAGCATATCTATACGTGAGCGATTTTCTTCCGAGAGAGGATCTTAATCCTATTTTCAGAGTTGCAGAAGGACGATCCGTGGTGATTCCTTATGATGTTCCTGTTCAGGATTATGAATTCAAAATTTTAAACCAACCCTCTTTTGGTGTCCTGGACTTTTATAAAGGAAATAATTCAATTAATCTCCAATGTGAATCTCAGAATGTTTTTAATCCATTGGTTTATTCACCCTTCCCTGGGTTTATAGGTAATGATCAGTTCATTGTAAATTTCTGCCTTACTACCGGTACCAAACAATGTGCCCCGATCAAGATAAAAATTGAAACCTACTCAGAATCGGGTTGTTTGCCTTCTTCTGAATTTGTATGGCCAGGGGATGCAAACAATGATGGTATAGTAACCTTGAAAGATGTGAATACAATAAGTAAATTGGTAGGTACCATTGGTGAAATCCGAAAAGTAAATAGTACATCCTGGCAAAATCAAATATCTAAAGACTGGACGAGAGCTGAGGGTATTAATGCAAAACATGCTGATGCCAATGGTGATGGTGTAATAGACAGGGATGATATAAAAGTAGTAATGGATAATGCATTACAAGCGCATAAACTGGTACCCCAGGGGATTTATCAATTAATTCCCACCGGCTCATCAGCTTCACCGGTAGCTAAAGTAATAGCTCCGGGTGATGATGCAGTTATTCAGTTGGAGTTTGGAGACAAACAAAATCTTCTCTCTGATGTGGAAGCCATCAGTTTTGACCTGGAATATAATGATCAGCTTATAAAACCTGAGGATATTGAGGTAGGTGTAATTGAGAATTCTTGGTTTGGTTATGACAATGCTATTCTTCAAGGTAGATTTATCGGAAAAGGAAAATTAAGCTATACTTTATCTTCTGCACGAAGCAAATCCAGATATGGCTTTGGCAGGACCATTCGTATAGTTACTAAAGGTGGTCCGATAACAGGTCACATTGAAGGGTTCAAGATTCCGAAAGAGTTACCTATAGAATTTAAAATCAAAAATATTCAAATTGCCTCGCCAGATGGGGCGACTACGTTGCTACCGGATACAAAAGCTACCGTGATCATTGATTTTAATAAAAAGTCCACTGCACCAGGCATCGTTCAATATCCTAACCCGGCTTCTGACTTTATAAATATTACAGTAAATAATTCTAAAGATTTAATTGAGCAGATTTCAATCACTGATATTTCAGGAAAAACTATAATAAGCAGAAATTTAGTTCCAGTTAAACATTATCAACAAACTCTGAGTCAGCTACAACAAGGGGTTTATGTGCTCAGGATTAAAACCAATTCAGGTTTATTTACTCAAAAAGTAGAAGTCATTCACTAACTTTTTGTATTTCATTTATTCTCTTATTCATTTACAAAATGTATACCGCATGGGCCTCATTGAGGTAAAAGACAATTCCTGTAAGGTTTTTGGATAATACTAAGGATAAATCGTACTGGTAATTATTTGGTAGCCTGAGGTTGTACTCCAGGATTAAAGCTACCAACAGTTGTGCACTACCTTAACCTGTCCATTGACTTTACGATTTTATCATCTTTATTGATTCCACGGTAAGCTAAAAGCAAACTGATCAAACCTATAAGAGGCATGAATAAGCCTAAACCGGGAGAGATTGCAGCGTGTGCGGTATCGATTATTGCGTTAGTAGGAGGTGAGAAAACCAATCCTGATACAAGGTTGCCACCCAGTAACAATAGAAGCGTTAGGATTACCAGTAATTTTTGAGTTTTCCTGTTTTTAAATAAAAAGATACCTATAACTCCAATCAGGATTGACAAGGCCAGGACGATTAGCCCAGGCATACATTCCCTGATATATACTGAACCATCCTGGTATATTCCGGCCTGATCTGATACCGAAGATTTAAGTATAGGGGTGGTCAATTCAATGCTTATTGCGGCGATAGTGATCAATAAGAAAATGGTCTGGATACGTTGAATCATAATTTTAAAGAAACATTAATTTGTGCGAAGATAAGGTCAAAGAAATAGTCCGGTACCTTACCGGCAACTTTTTATCTTGCAGCGGCGTTTAACACTCGACATGCTGAGGCCTTTTAGATTAACCATATCCCTGGTGTTGCTATTCAGCAGCATTATCGTTTTTGCACAAAAAAGCGTAGTCACCCAGCAGCCAAAAGATGATGAAATAAAAATATTACATTCAAATTTCACCTACCTGGAAATCAATTCGGGCAACGAACTCAAGATTCTAACCGGGGATGTTCAGCTGTTTCATGATAGCAGTTTCCTTTATTGTGATTCCGCGAGAATTGAGGGATTGCTGGTGAAGGCTTATGGAAAAGTTGTCATCCGTCGTAGTGATACGGTACAAATTTTTGCAGATTCACTTCGGTATGACGGCAAAGCCAAAGCAACTGATTTGTTTGGTGAAGTGATTTTGATTAACGGAGGCAAATCTTTATACACACGACGTTTACATTATGATCTCGATAGTTCTATCGCTTCGTACAATACACCTGCGACATTACGAACTAAACAAACAGTACTTAAAAGCAAACGGGGCTATTACCACGTCCATAAGGACATGGCTTATTTTTATGGAAACGTTCAATTGTCGGATCCTGAGATACAACTTCGGAGTGATTCTCTTGAGTTTAATACATCCACTCAAACTGCTATTTTCGTAGCTCCTACTCTGATGGAAAAAAATGACCGCAAAATTTATTGTGAAAGTGGTTATTATGATGTGGATGATAAAGTAGCAGAATTCAGAGGCAATCCCCAATATTCTGAGCTGGATAAAAAAGCCACGTCCAATATCATGCTCTATGATGGCAAAGCCAACGAGATAAATCTGATAGAGCACGTAAAATTTGTAAGTAGTGATACACAATTGGAGGGCGATACGGTATTGTATAATGAAAAAGATAAAGTGATGACCTTATTGGGGAAAGGAAATATCATTACAAAAGACGGTACGATTGGCTCTACTAAAAAATTGGTGTACAACGAAAAAACAGGTCATTTTACTACCTCGGGAAGAGCGGCCTTACAAGACAGTACTAATCTGCTTGATGCGGATGAGATCATAAGGGATTCAAAGACCGGAAATCTTACAGCCCGGGGCAATGTAAATTGGATGGACACGGCACAACATTCCAGTATTCAGTGCGATTCGATGTTCCTGGATAAAGCAAACAATAAAGTAATTGCCATTGGCTTTAATCATCAACCTGTTTTCAAATCCTTTTCAAACCCCGCGGATACATTATACCTCGCTGGCGATACGCTCATAGCTTTTCAAACGGACAGTATTCATAAAGACAAAAATATCCGGGCCTATCATAAGGTAAAAGTATACCGGTCAGATCTTCAGGCAATATGTGATTCATTGACCTATACTGAGAAGGATTCAATTTTTACCCTCTTCAATCACCCGATCATATGGTCAGATACCTCACAGTTTTTTGCGGATACCATAAAGATTCTGCAGTCAGGCAATCAGCTTCAAAGAATGTATTTACTTCAGAATGCAATGATTATTAATTCAGGTGATCTCATTTATTTTAATCAGATCAAAGGACGAAAAATCACAGCAGACTTTGATTCATCTGAGTTGTCCAATGTCGATGTATTGGGGAATGCGGAGGCAGTTTATTATGCAATAGATGATAATAGAGCATATATCGGTGTGAATAAAATTATTTGCAGTCATATTCTTGCTAAATTCGGTTCCAATAGAGTGGATAGAATTTATTTTTTCAACAAACCCAATGGTACACTACACCCGATGAGGTCTGTAGATCATAATGCACTTAAACTAAAAGGTTTTCAATGGAAATTCGAGGGCCGTCCGGATGCAAGATTATTTATAGAAAGACAAACTCAATAAATTGAAACCTGATTGATTATGAATCGAATTAGTTCAGTTTTAGTGTTATGGTGTACTTGTTTCATACTTCGTGCTGATGTACCATCACCAAAGAATGACATCGCCCAGGCATTTCAATTGTATGCATCAGGAAAATATGGCGAGGCCCTGCAAGCTTATATAAATCTCATGAATACTTATGGCCCTTCTTCAGATCTGTACTTTAACGCCGGTGTTTGTGAATTATCCATGAATAAAATTCCTGATGCCAAAATCTATTTTGAAAAAGCGCTGATGTTAAAGCCAGGCTCTGGTTCCATCAAAAAGCAGTTGAATTCAATTAACCAGAGTATAGAACCTAAAATTGAAGAATTGCCTCCGTTTCTATTATTAATATGGTGGAGATCAATCCGGGATTTATTTAATCAATTTACCTGGGGCTGGATCACACTGGTCTTATGCATGTTGACCGGGGCAATCGGAATTGTCAAATATATCCTGAATAAGCCTATTTCGTTTTCAGTCTGGACTTCCGTGCTAGCCTGTTTATTCCTTACGGTGTTGTTTTATTTGTCAAGAGCACAATATGAACATACTCAACGGGGCATTCTCATGGAATCCAAACCTTTAAAAGTAGCGCCTTCATCCAATGCCCAGGAACTACTTCCACTCGGTAGCGGGACTAAACTGGAAATAAAAGATAGTTTGCAGGACTGGTATAAAATTAAACTGGAGAACAATGACCTGGGTTGGATACTAAAGTCCTCCATTCAAAAAATTTAAATAAAGCAAAGCGGGGATAAGGCTCTTGTTTTTTATATAAATATCCCGATTACATCATTAGTTTTGTGCCCGATTATGAAGTTATTTTTATCCCTTTTGGGGTTTGTATTCTTTCTTGCTTCCTGCAAAAAGCAGCAGACGGTATTTTCATCTATAGCTCCAAATGATTCCGGCATTACGTTTATCAATGATGTCAGGGAATACGATACGTTTAATATCCTTAATACTGAATTCATTTACAATGGAGCCGGAGTAGCAGTTGGAGACTTGAATGGAGATACACTCGAAGACTTATATTTTGCAGGTAACCAGGTTGACAATAAGTGTTATTTAAATGAAGGCAACTTTAAATTCCGGGATATTACGTCAGCAGCCCATGTACAAAAGTATCCCGGGCAATGGTCATCCGGAGTCAATATCCTTGACATCAATGGTGATGGCAAAAAGGATATTTATGTCTGTAATACGTTGATAAGAAATGCAGATAAACGTAAAAACCTGTTGTTCATAAATCAGGGGAATGTTGATGGAGTTCCTCAATTTAAAGAACTAGCCGCAGAATATGGCATGGCAGATACTTCTTATGCATCGCATGCGCAGTTTTTCGATTATGACCGTGACGGTGATTTGGATTTGTTCATTGGGACCAATTATATCGACAGGCCTGTTCCCGGACAGTTTATAAAAGGCTCCAATGATAAATGTGACCTGAATTGTGACAAATTATATCGCAATGATTGGGATTCGGTGAGCATGCATCCGGTATATTCAGATATCTCGTCTGCAGCGGGTATGGCCTATAATGGATATTCACATAGCACTTTGATCTATGATTTTAATGAAGATGGCTGGCAGGATATCTATGTAGCGAATGATTACCTCAGCGATGATCTGATGTACATCAATAATCACGACGGGACATTCACAAACAAAATCGGTGAAATCTTTCGTCATCAATCCTCTTCTGCCATGGGGAGTGATCTTGGTGATATTAATAATGATGGAAGAATGGATGTTATGACAGCGGAGATGTTACCTTTTACAAATCTCAGGAAAAAAACGCTCCAGGGCCCTACGAGCTACGCCTCCTATTTGTATATTAAGGAATACGGATATCAATATCAATATTCACGAAATACCCTGCAATTGAATGAAGGCATTCAATCTTCAACGCGACTTCCTATTTACAGTGATATTAGTTTTTTGAGTGGTGTTTATGAAACAGAGTGGTCCTGGGCACCTTTATTTATGGATTTTGACATGGATGGTTTTGAAGACATCTATATGACGAATGGATTTCCCAAAGATGTTACCGACAGGGATTTTGGTGAATACCGCACCGAGGTTAACAATCTCATCAGCGACATGGATTTACAACAACTGATTCCTGTAGTCAAAGTATCTAATTTTATGTTTCAGAATAAAAAAGATCTGACATTTAATGATGTCTCCAAAGACTGGGGCTTATATGTAAAATCTTTTTCTAATGGTGCTGCATACGCAGATCTGGACAATGACGGCGATCAGGACCTGATCGTACAAAATATAGATGATGCACCTTTTTTATTTAAGAACAATACGCTTACTAACCATAAGCCCAATGCAAGGCATTATTTGAATGTTCAACTCGAAGGATCTCCATTTAATAAAGATGCTATTGGTGCAAAAATTAAATTATTTACATCGGGGTCCGCCATTCAAACAAGGTCTGTTTTAGCAGGCAGAGGATATCTTTCTCAATCCACCAATATTGTACATTTTGGATTAGATACCTTGAAACAAGTGGATTCGATCCAGGTTTTTTGGCCTGAAGGAACCAATCAGACTTTTGGTCCTTTTATTGCTGATCAACGTATTACTCTTGAGAAAACACCTTCTAATAAATGGTCTGTTCAACAAATAAATAATCTAGCAGACCAGGTATTCCAGTCGATAAGCCCGGCTTCTCTTCACCTCGACTATAAACACTTCGAAAAAGACTTTATTGATTTTAATATCCAAAAAACCATTCCTCATAAAATGTCACAGTATGGTGTACCCATGGCTGTTGGCGATATCAATGGTGATGGTATGGACGACCTTATTCTTGGCGGAAGTGCCCGTCAGGATGAAGTGATTTTTACTCAGAATACCAAAGGATTATTTGATAAACAAACAGTTCGTTTAAAAGACACGAATGAAATAGATGCTGAAGATGCAGCCATAGCTTTATTTGATGCGGACAATGATCAGGATCTTGATCTGGTGTTAGCCAGTGGCTCCTACGAAAATTTGATGTCTGGTAAATATGCTTATGATGTCCGGTTTTTTATAAATGATGGAAAGGGACGATTTACAAGAGATACCCTTGCTATCAATCATTCGATTAAGACCAATGCTTCCGTGTTGAGGGTTGCAGATATAGATCTCGATGGTGATATGGATATTTTCATTGGCGGACATGTAGTGCCCGGATATTATCCAAGACATGATAAATCCTATATTTTAATTAATCAATTAGCGCAGGGCAAAGTTGTTTTCGAAGATAAAACGTCAACGTGGGCTCCACAGCTTGATACGATTGGGATCATTAATGATGCTATTTGGTCTGATTACAATAATGATGGTAAGCCTGACTTAGTGTTGGCTGTTGAGTGGGGACCATTGACTATATTAAGCAACGACGGAAATATATTATCCAGGATACATTCGGATATTCTTGAAAAAAATAAAGGTTGGTGGACCAGTATTACATCAGGTGATTTTGATAATGACGGAGACATAGATTATGTGGCCGGCAATTTTGGTCAGAATGTATATTTTAAATGCGGTTCGGAAGAACCCATTACCATTTATGCCAAGGACTTTGATCAGAATGGAAGCCTGGATCCGTTTATTTCGTGTTACTGGCGAGATACATTGGGAAATAAAAAAGAATACTTTTTCAATGGCCGTGATGAAATGATCAAACAATTGATCATGATCCGCCGTAAATTCCAAAAATATACAGCATTTGGTTTAGCTACTGTACAGGACGTCTTTACGAAAGAAGAGTTGAAAGATGCTATGATTTTAAAGGCAAGTAATCTCAATTCTTCAATTTTCTACAATCTTGGAAATGATGAGTTTTCAATAGCTGCACTTCCATCCGCTGCCCAGGCAGCTCCTTTATACGGTATGAGTAGTCTCGATCTGAATCAGGATGCCTATCTGGATCTTTTAGTAACGGGAAATGATTATGGACTTGAATTGACGCAGGGTAGAGCAGATGCCATGCAGGGCCTGGTGCTGATTAATGATAAGAAAGGTGGTTTTATACCAATAAGTTCAAGTGAGAGCGGGTTTTTCGTTGGTGGCGACGCCAAGAGTATGGTCAATTTGCAACGCAATTCGGGGCAGCAGCTTATAATAAATATGATCAATCTTGATTCGCTCAATGTCCATACGTATAAAACATCTGGTAAGTTGGTTAAGCCTGAAAAAAATGAAAATAGGGCCACTATTTCATTTAAAAACGGAACCAGCAGGAAAGTGGAATTTTATCCCGGCAATTCATATAAAAGCCAGGCTAATGCAGAAATACTACTTCAACAAGAGATGGATCATATTCAAATCGAAAATGGATTGACCAAATCAGTCCGAACCATTAAGAATTGAGTATTTTTGAGCCGTAACATGGATCGAGGCCGGATCATACTAAAACATCCCAGGTTTAACCTCACTTTGCAACGGTTAGCTCACCATTTGATAGAGACTTATGGTAATTTTAAAGACACTTGTTTAATTGGTATCCAGCCAAGAGGGGTGGAATTATCTGATCGCATTTATACATTAATTACAGAGTTACAGCCTAACCATCAGGCTTTGTATGGTAAACTCGATATCACTTTCTACCGAGACGATTTCAGAATCAGGAAAGCCCTTAAAGCCAATGATACAGAAATGGATTTTGTAGTAGACGATAAGAAGGTAGTGTTGATTGATGATGTATTATATACGGGCAGAACCATACAGGCGGCTCTAACTGCATTAAGTCATTTTGGTCGTCCTGGTAATGTGGAGTTATTAGTTTTAATTGATCGACGATATAACCGCGAATTGCCTATCAAAGCGGACTATATCGGGTATACGATAGATGCCGTGGATGAAGCACATGTCATAGTTGACTGGGATCAGGATCCATTAAAGAATGAAGTGCGATTGTATAAAAAAAAACTGAGTTGATGGTATGAGTGAAAAAGCGCAGTTGAGTACCCGCCATTTATTAGGTATTAAGTACATCACACCGGCTGATATTAATCTCATATTTGATACTGCGGACGAATTTAAAGAAGTGATCAACAGACCTATTAAACGGGTTCCTACCTTGAGGGATGTAACTGTTGCAAATATTTTTTTTGAAAACTCTACCCGTACAAGGATCTCTTTTGAACTGGCAGAAAAAAGATTATCAGCGGACGTAGTTAATTTTTCGGCATCATCTTCATCTGTTAGCAAAGGAGAAACTTTATTGGATACAGTCAATAATATCCTATCTATGAAAGTAGACATGGTGGTTATCCGACATCCTGCGGCCGGTGTTCCGGTTTATCTCTCAAAAAGAGTGAATGCGAATATTATCAATGCGGGAGATGGAACCCATGAACACCCCACACAAGGTCTGTTAGATGCATATTCTCTCAAAGAAAAACTCGGTAATCTAAAAGGAAAAAAAGTATTGATCGTAGGTGATATACTTCATTCGCGGGTGGCACTAAGCAATATATTTTGTTTGAATAAATTAGGTGCAAAAGTGAGAGTATGCGGACCACCTACGTTGATTCCAAAATATATTGGTTCATTGGGAGTGGAAGTCAGTTATAAAATTGAAGAAAGCTTACGATGGTGTGATGCTGCCAATGTGTTGAGAATCCAGCTTGAAAGACAAGAGATACCTTATCTTCCGTCACTGCGTGAATATGCACAATATTATGGAATTAATGCATCCATGCTGGACAATATCGATAAGCCCATCATCATTATGCATCCGGGGCCTATTAATCGAGGTGTCGAACTTTCATCGGATGCAGCAGATTCGAAACAATCCATTATACTGCAACAAGTAGAAAACGGTGTAGCTATTCGAATGGCAGTATTGTATTTATTAGCTAATAAAAATTAAAAAAATCCAAACATGGACGTGCAAGATTTTCAAACAGAAGTAGTAGATAAAAGTTTTGAAGTACCCGTAGTCGTTGATTTTTGGGCTCCATGGTGTGGGCCATGTAAAGCCTTAGGACCTATTATCGAAGGGTTAGCTGCTGAAGCAAATGGCAAGTGGGTACTTGCCAAGCTGAATACTGATGAACATCAGGATATTGCCGAAGCACTTCAGATCATGAGTATTCCCGCAGTAAAAATGATATTTGAAGGTAAAATAATAGGAGAATTTGTCGGTGCTATTCCCAAGCCTCAGATAGTCCAGTGGTTGATGAAACACCTTCCGGATATGGAATCACAGGATGAAGAGGACATCGATCCAGCAGAAGCTGTAGAGGTTGAAAAATTGCCGGAACCGGATGAAGTATTACTTCAGATAAGCCAGGTACCGGATCCCGAGTTTATCATGTATCTGGAAGATTATCTCGCACAACATCCTGATTCAGAAAAAGCAAAAGTATATAAAGCAAGTCATGTAGTGTTTTCTGATCCGGGCGAAGCGGAAGCATTGACCCAAACGATTAAGGAAGGCAACCCACTGTTTGACACGGTGCAGGATGTAAGGACTATGGCTACTTTTTTCATCACTGAATTTGATGACTCTAAAGCAGGTAAATTATTGACTGGCGCCAGGGAAGATATCGATCACAGCCGGCCGGATAAAGCCATGGAAAAAATCATCGAATCCATGCATGTTGACAAAAGTTATCATGAAGAAATAGGTCGTAAGACCGGTATTGCATTATTTCATATTTATGGAAAAAATCATTCGGTCACTAAAAGTCAACGGAAATATTTTGATATGGCAGTGTACTAGGGATTGAAACAACCATTGCCTCTGAATGATGTAATGAATATCCGTAGTTTACCCATTTATTGACTCTTAGTACTAAGTTCAATTCCTATTCTAAATTTATATTTTAAGTCAAGGGAATAACTATTGTTGTTTTCGGGATTCATTTCCTATCTTTCGAACAAATAGATTTTAACATTTCAATGATTGTTGCCTTTTCAAAAGGAAGGATTGTAAGTTTTTGTTTTTTCCGGGAGATTTATACATTCCGGCTCTATTTACTACACTCACTTTTTACTTAATCAATTGAATCAATGACTCTGAAAAATTCATTACTTATAGCGGTAACTACAATAGTGGCTTCATTGATTTTCTTTCCGGTTAATAAGAAGTCATTTCACCAGGATGGAACTATTATACCATCCAATACATCACCGCACATGACTCTTTGGAGAGTAGATTCTATGCATCTGCTCGATGAATCCAAAGGAACAGCGACATTATGGCCATGTGGCGATGAGTATTATTTTACATATCATCCAAATGTGATTGAGGATGTCATTGTAGTAATTCTAAATGACGGAGATGCTGATTTGAATTTATCCCTTCCTTTGAATTTCGATTCCGGAAGTTCAGGGCTTGTAAATATTATTGAACAACCTAATTCTTCAATCCTGGTTCCTGGGGCTGAGACTCATTTTATTATTCGTTATTCAGCAGGTACTAGTTACGTTCATGTTGAGACTTCCCTTTCAGTGATCTCGAATGATCCGATTCAATCCGCTTGCAAAATTGCTTTCGAAGTGGGATGTAGTGGCCTTGATTGTGATAATGATGGAGACGGATTTACTGAAAATCAGGGAGATTGTGATGATGCTGA
>JBDTUE010000014.1:0-39189 GCA_040007895.1 Saprospiraceae bacterium
CATTTTTCAAATCATGAATCTCAATTAATTCTTTCCAATGATCACCGTCTGCAATAAGACAATGTTTAATGACTTCTGCATATCCACTGCGGAGTTCCCGCTCAGAAAGGGTATGAAGAAATGCAGGATCGATCAATACAGTTTCCGGGGATTTAAAAACACCTATATGATTTTTAAATCCTTCAAAGTCAATACCCAGCTTGCCACCAATAGATGCATCTACCTGACTCAATAATGTGGTTGGAATTTGGACAAAAGAAATTCCTCTTTTAAATGTAGCTGCACAAAAACCCCCAAGATCACATATGGTTCCGCCACCGATATTAAGCATTATAGCTTGTCTGTCAAGGTTTGCCGTAGTCATAGCATGCCATACATCTATACAGGTTTCTATGTTTTTGTGAATTTCACCGGCTTTGATTTTAAAAACAGTGTAGGTTCTGTTTGCTAATCTCGCTTCAATGACTGGCAAACAATGTTCCTGTGTATTTTCATCAACCAAAAGAAATAGTTGGGCATTCGCTTTGCCTGCCAGGTATTTATCTAATGATTCAATAATGTCGCCCAGATGAATAGAATAGTCTAAAATTTCAATGTTTTGCATGGTATATTGATTGGGTGGTCCAGGCTTGTGGTTGCGCACAAAATAAAGGTTTTAGCTCAGACCATATTAAATTGAATAATTCAGACTCCCTGTATACATTAAGGTCTGCTTCGTGTCGCCATACACTTATAGTAAAGAATGTAGTAGAGGAAGTATGGATGTCTTTAACCAGTTCAATAGACATACATCCGGGTACTGCTTTCATTTTTAATGCATGCTGATTAAATTTTTCCACAAATAGTTTATTATGAATTGATTCAAATTCCATTTTTACAATCCGGGTTATTCTTTTGTTCATTTTTTATATTGTTTGTCTGGAATGGATTATGTCCTTTCTTGGAGCCGACCGCACTGCAGTGGTTATCCAATGGGATTCTTTTTCACCTAACAAACTTTTATTCATGAAAGTCCACCTGTACCATTTCATCCACCCCAAGCCCCAACATACTTGCAGCCGCTCCTCCGTGTATTGATATTTCAAGGTAATTTCCTGAATTAAAAAGACAAACCGTTTCACCAAGTGGTACATCCTGATACGTCTGGCTTATTTGATGAATAGGATCATTTCGTTTTGTGTAGACCGTAAATGGTCTTCCTGCTCTGGTTTTTTCAAATTGATCTCTTGTTATATTCACAATTACATTTCCATATTGATCAACATAGATTACAGAGCCCCGGATCATATATTTATTGATCACCGGTTGAAGCTGTATGCGCATGATGAGGTTCCTAACCTGAGCTCCCAGTTCGTGTAGTGGCTGTTCATTTGTGATATGAGCCACAATAGTACTTAATACACTTTTGACAGAAAATGAATTGCTTTTTTCTTCGATGACTTCAATAATATCTGTCGGTAATTTTTCAAATGCAAGACTAAATACTCCATTATTGGGTCCGACAAAATAATATCCCTGGTAGGCGAATACCAGATATGAATGCATATTATTATAATTGTTTAGTACACTTACAATATGTATGGTTCCCTTGGGGGCGTCTTTATAACTATTCTTCAAAATCCATCCCGCAGTCACAATATCATGTGGTTTGAGGTCATGGGTGTAATCAATAAATCGCAGGTTTTCATTAATTGCCCACATAGATCCTTTAAGTTGACCTATATAGGGATCTTTCCATCCAAAATCAGTGATCAGTGAGACCCAGGACATGAATTTGCTATGCTGTTTTTTAATTAGTACTTTTGAAAAGAATTTTCCGGTAATTAATCCGGTGAGGGCACAAAATACATATTATTTAAAAATTTAATATATTATTCTTTCTTTGGACAAAACAAGTGAAATCAATCTGACGGTTGAAGGCGTAGAACCGTTAGCCCTTTTTGGTGAGAACAATCTTAAATTAAATCTTCTTCGTAAAGCATTTCCCGAAGTTCATATTACTTCCAGGGGTAATGTGCTTAAGCTTGTGGGTGAAAAAAAAGAGACCCAGGAAGTTAAATCTAAATTTGAAATGATGGTCCGGTATCTTAAAGATCATCAGGAATTATCTACACAAAATATAGAGGACCTTCTTAATAATTCAAATGCTATGGATAGTCGGATCCCGGCAAATGGGGATAGTCAGATCATCCTACATGGACGGGAAGGCCGTGCTATACGAGCTAAGACTAAGAATCAAAAATTGCTTGTTGAAGCTTCTGATACTAATGATATCGTATTTGCAATAGGGCCTGCGGGAACCGGCAAAACTTACACGGCCGTTGCTCTTGCAGTACGAGCTCTTAAAAATAGGTTAGTCCGGAAAATCGTACTAACACGGCCGGCTGTGGAAGCTGGTGAAAATCTGGGATTTTTGCCCGGGGATTTAAAAGAAAAAATTGATCCTTACCTCAGACCTTTATATGACGCGCTGGATGATATGATTCCAGCCGATAAACTAGCCCAGTTTATGGAGCAACGGATTATTGAAATTGCCCCTCTTGCATACATGCGTGGACGAACACTGGATAATGCTTTTATTATCCTGGACGAAGCACAAAATGCAACACCACTGCAAATCAAAATGTTCTTAACCCGTCTCGGACCTTCAGCAAAATGCATTATTACCGGAGACCTTACTCAAATAGATTTACCTCGTAATCAACGTTCGGGTTTATCGCAGGCTATTTATTTATTACAACGCATTAACGGGATAGCAAAAGTAGAGCTTACAGCTGAGGATGTAGTACGACATAGGCTCGTTAAAGAAATCATCAAGGCTTATAGCAGAGAACAGGAAAAATACCGGAGAGATGATGATTATGATCTGGATGAAAAATATACTGAGCCCGAGGGCTTACCGGATGAGCTAGATCAAAAATAGGTTAGATAAGTAGCTTTTCAACTTTTTTATCAATGCGTCTCCTTATTCAGCGTGTCACTTCTGCTGTGGTCAAATCAGATAGTGATTTTATTTATGGACAAATTGGAATGGGGTTATTACTTTTTATTGGAATTGAATCACTTGACACCGAATCCGATATTGATTATTTAGTACATAAAGTATTGCAACTTCGGATTTTTGATGACACTGCCGGAGTAATGAATTGTAGTATTCAGGATATTGCCGGTGAACTTTTAATTGTAAGCCAGTTTACTCTTCATGCGGCCACAAAAAAAGGTAATCGCCCATCCTATATTCGTGCAGCAAGACCAGAAATCGCACAACCACTCTACAAACAATTTATTACTAAAATTTCAGCTTCTGGAATTCGGGTTCAAACCGGGAGTTTTGGAGCTATGATGCAGGTATCTTTGGTCAACGATGGTCCAGTATCCATTTGGATAGATTCTAAGAATAAAGAGTATTGATAATCACTTCATTTAAATATAGTTACTAACATTATATTCTTTTTTACTATATAAAATACATATCCTGAATAGTAATAAAAATATTTTACTAACAATGATCTTGTCTAAAAGCACTATAGTTATCCCGTTTGACTAATTCGATTAACAAAAGGAATTTGTCACATTATTTTAATACTTATATGTGTACATAAATTACTTGTTATCCACATTGGGTTAACATTGGGTTAATTTGTTAAAATTTAGTTTATTATTGAAAAATACAAGTTATGTACTTAGTTATATAAATTTATATTATATTGGTTTTTAACTCTTTAACATGCAATTTATTATAAATGTATAAGTATCTATTATTTATACAGAATTCCGGTTTTATGACAATTAAACATCCTAACAGCGCTAATAATAATAGTTTAATTTATAATTTATATAAGTTATTAATATTAGTAAATGGGTGGAGGTAGCTTTTAATAATTGGCAATTTGATAAACTATCTTTGACACGAAAATTAATGCAAACTATTTTTATTCTCAACAAATACGTAAGATCCTGGCTTATACTGGGAATCACGATGATATTTCTACAAATATTGATTGGAGGTATCACAAGACTCACCGGCTCTGGTCTCTCCATTACCAAATGGGATATTGTGACTGGTGTCATTCCCCCTTTGAATGAAAATCAATGGAATAAACAATTTGATCTATACAAACAAACACCTCAGTATCAAAAGATTAATACTGGAATGAATCTCGGCAAATTTAAATGGATATTTTTTTGGGAATATCTACATAGACTCTGGGCAAGAAGTATGGGTTTTGTTTTTATTATTCCTATCGTAATTTTTTGGGTGAGGAACATGTTGAAAAAAACATTAAAGAAAGATCTGATTATTGTCTTCTTTTTAGCTGGACTGTCTGGCGCCTTTGGATGGATTATGGTTGCTAGCGGATTAATAAACAGACCATGGGTGAATGCTTATAAATTAAGTATGCATCTGGGTATAGCTCTGATGACACTTTCTTATTTGTGGTGGACTTATTTAAAATCTACTTCAATAGGTGAAAAACAAAAGCTTCCACTGGGAATAAATCGTTTTTCACTGATTTTTCTTATTGCGGTTTCTTTTCAGATCATATTAGGAGGGATGATGAGTGGTATGAAAGCTGCTCTGATGTTTCCGACCTTTCCTTTGATGGGATCAAACCTTATAGATCCGATAATTTTTGATTCAAGTTCCTGGCAATGGATACATTTCAAGGACTATGATGTTTATCCTTTTTTAAGCGCATTAGTGCAGTTATTACACCGGTTTATGGCAATGACTATTTTGACACTTGGAATTGTGGCCTGGATTAAATGGAAATTCGGTTTATTAAAATGGATTGGACTGATTTTATTGGTCCAGATATTGTTAGGTATTTTTACGTTGATTTACAGTATAGGAAAGATACCTGTTGGCCTTGGTGTGCTTCATCAGGGAACTGGGATATTGTTATTATTAGGTAGTATCAAGTGGTATTTTGATTGCTCAGATCTTAAAATAAAGGCAAATTAATTTTGTATACTATTGATTGTCAAATGTATAAATTTTAATATATTCTAATTAAATGGTTTTTTATAGTACAAAAAGTGGTAAGGACAAGCACACATTTGATCTTCCGTTTGAGCAGGCTATTTTTATTGGACCTGCGCCAGATGGTGGTTTATTCATGCCAAGGAAGTTCCCAACATTAGAGAAATCATTCATTGAAACACTTGAAGGTAAATCTCTCGCTGAGATAGGTGCTTACATCATTCATCCTTTCATGGATGAAGAAATCGATGTAGTAACTTCTATTGTTCAGAAAGCATTTACTTTTCCTGCTCCACTTAAAAACATTGGTGATGAATATAAGTTTTTGGAATTGTTTCATGGGCCAACCCTGGCATTTAAGGATTTTGGGGCAAGATTTATGGCCCAAACCATGGCGTATTACAGACCAAAGAATGCCGAGATCAATATTTTAGTTGCCACTTCAGGAGATACCGGAGGTGCTGTTGCGAGTGCGTTTAGTGGTTTGGAAGGCTTTAAGGTGTATATTTTATTTCCAAAAGGTAAAGTAAGTCCAATACAACAACGTCAACTAACAACCTGGAACTCTAATGTTGTAGCCATTGAAGTAAACGGAACATTTGATGACTGTCAAAGTTTAGTAAAGAAGGCATTTGCTGATAAAGACTTAAGAGTTAATAAGGTTTTTGGATCTGCCAATTCAATTAACATCGCGAGACTGTTGCCCCAAATGGTATACTATTTTGAAGCTTACAGGCAAGCTGAAGACAAATATGACCTTAATTTTGTGGTTCCTTCGGGCAATTTTGGCAATCTAACCGCAGGCTTATTTGCAAAAAAAATGGGCCTTCCAATAGCTAAATTTATAGCCGCCACCAACATTAATGACGTGGTTCCTCAATATTTAATAAACGGAAATTATTTACCAAGGGTTTCACGTGAAACAATTTCAAATGCAATGGACGTAGGTGACCCAAGCAATTTTACCAGAATGCTTGATCTTGTCCACGGACCGGATGACAGTTCCACGTGGAACAATCTTAATGAAGAAATAAAAGGTTATGTAGTAGATGATGATACTACGCTTCGAACTATTAATGAAGTATATGATAAATTCGGATACATAGTGGATCCACATACTGCGGTCGCATATGAAGCCGCCAGAGCCAATCCGGGAAACAATATAATTGTATCCACGGCTCACTGGGCTAAGTTTGCAGGAACCATTGAAAAAGCAATAGGAGTATTGCCTGAATTGCCAACCACGCTTTCTAACCTTCTAACTTTGAGCGAACGAATGAAGCATATCAAGGCTAACTATCATGATTTATTGGACATCATAAAATAGATAGCTTTATATATGCGGTGAAGGGCAAATCCGTCAGTTTAATACAATGAATTTAATTTGCGGCTTAATAAACGCCAATTATAAATGCAAAAATTGATATGAATTAGCAATGATACAAATGTTGTAATTTGTTGATAATCAAACAACTATAACTATTTTGTTTTCTATTTTATATGTTTTTAAATTAAGTCAGGTTATTCCCTTCTGACTTTATCTTAATTTAGGCCACTATTTTTTATTAACCTAATTAGTTCTTTGTCCGTGTTCAGAAATAAAAGATTTATTAATAATCACCTGGCAAGTTGTTTCTTTTTATTGATCGTTTCTTTGCCTTACAATAATTTAAAAACACAAACGACCACAATCCTCTTTAAAAACTTTGTGGTCATCGATGGCACAGGAAACAAAGCCGAAATCAAAGACGTACGCATTAAAAACGATAAAATCACGCTTATTGGCTCATTGTTGCCCCAGTCAGGGGAAACGATAATCGATGGCATGAATCATCTTATCCTGGCCCCGGGTTTTATCGATACACACAGCCACCATTCCCGCAACCTGGAAGACAGCACTCAATTTAGTTCATTTCTATGTCAGGGCATTACTACATTGATTGTTGGACAAGACGGATCATCCAACCTCCCATTACAATCTTATTTCAACGATGTAATAAAGACGGGCTTGCCAGTTAATCTGGCCTCTTATATAGGTCACAATACGATTCGATACGAAGTAATGGGAAATGAAAACTTCAACAGGCTTGCTACACCATCCGAGATTAAAAAAATGAAAGCTATAGTGCGCAAGGAGATGAAATCAGGAGCATTGGGTTTGAGTACAGGACTTGAATATGACCCGGGAATCTTTTCATCCAAAGATGAGGTAATGCAACTCGCACTAGTGGCTGCCAGAAGAGATGGAAGATATATTTCACATATAAGGTCAGAAGATATTAATCTTGAAAGTGCAGTGGAAGAAATCATAGAAATTGGACGTCGGACAAAGATGCCGGTACAGATTTCCCATATTAAAATCGCGATGAAGCAAAAATGGGGAAAGGCCAACGAGATCATTGCTACGTTAAACAATGCACGAAAAGAGGGAATCAATATCTCTGCGGATATCTATCCATATGATTTCTGGTTATCTGATCTTGAAGTTCAGTTTCCCAAACGGGATTTTGATAATAAAGCCAGCGCCGAATTTGCGTTAAGGGAACTTGCTCCACCGGATGGGATGATCTTGTCAAAGTATGATGCAAATCCAGCATGGGTAGGTAAAAGTATAGCCGAGATTGCAGTTGAAATCAATAAGGATCCAGCGGACACCTATATGTATTTAATCCGGCTGGCCCATGATAAAAAAGCAGATGAAAGTGTAATGGGCAGATCTATGGCCGAAACCGATATCGTTACGCTAATGCAGTGGCCCTATACGAATATCTGCAGTGATGGATTTGGAGGTGGAAGGCATCCACGGGGAGTTGGAAGTTTTCCGAGAGTATTACATCATTATGTAAAGGAATTGCATGCATTTAACATGGAAGAAGCAATTCGAAAAATGACACTTCTTAGTGCAGAACACATGGGCATAGAACACCGGGGGAAAATCGCACACGAGTATCAGGCAGACCTTGTTATTATTGACCCTGATCGGATTTCCGATAAATCCAGCCTGCAAGATCCTTTTGCACTCAGTGAAGGTATAAATGGAGTGTGGGTGAATGGAATTCAAGTATGGAAAGAGAATAAATTTCTTGGCCCCAAACCGGGAAAGCTCATTAAGAATTCAAGATACGCCAGTAATAAATAAATCGAATAACTACTGCGCTCCTCGAATCATATTGAGAATTGATTTAAATAAAATACTCTCCGGATTAATTAGTTCTGAAAGTATACTAAAGTGATTAACACCAGGCAATACCATAGTTTTTAGATTCTTATGATGTGGAGTCCATGTATTAAAAAGATCTTTCATCTGACAATGATACTCCTCGGACTCATCACCTCCAACCGCGAGGGTCAACGCGATGTTATCAGGAATATATTGAATGGGGCTACATCGCAATGAAATCGCTTCATCCATACCCATAGGTCCATTGACATGAGATAATTGAATAGGAATAAGATTATACAAACCGCTTAAGGCATAAACGCCTTTTAAATCAATATCATCTGGTTTAAATTTTCTGGTCATCATCATCGCTGCAAGATGACCCCCGGCACTATGACCGCACAGATAAAGGCTATCGGCATCTCCCCCATATTCTTCAACATGATGATGAATCCAGGTTAAAGCATGGCGTACTGAACTAATGATTTCATCAAGACCCACCGCCGGCGCAAGCGGATATCCGATAATTATTGTATTAATATTATATGGAACAAAAGCCGTTGCAATAAATCTAAAATCAGATCTATCCATCTTCTGCCAATATCCCCCATGAATAAAGATCATCGTGGGAGCATGTTTTATATAGGCGGGATAAATATCAAGTTTATGATTATATCCGGGACCATAGGGAATGTCCGTGATCATGGTATACTCCGAAATGACATCCCGGTTTAATTGTGCCCACAGATCATAATATTGCTGAAAATGTGGCACCAACTCACTATTGTTATATTGATGATTTAGCGCAGCCTGATCATATTGTTTGTATACATGCATTAATATAAAACTACGTTTGAATATTCAAAATAACAAATGAAGCAGGAAGATCAATACATTCAACAAAGATCTTTACAGACGTATAGTAGACGGTATGTATCCTTGATAAATAATTCGTGTTAGATACGGATACGTTTATACAAGATGATTTAAACTTATTTAGATCTGAAACATAAAGTATCAAGACATTACTTTAATCATTCTAGTGTGTTCATCCAATCTTAAAATTTCTACTTTCATCCAATCATCGTTCAGCCATGATTCTATCAATTCAGGCCATTCTACAAAACAATATGATTGTCTTGTTTGAATAATTTCATAGACACCCGCATTAAATGCTTCTTCTAAAGATTTTAATCTGAATAAATCAAGATGATAAATCAAATGTATTGATGTCGTTTTGTAAACATTGGCAATCGAGAAAGTAGGGCTCGAACCTTCATCGATCGATCCTAGTACTTTAGCAAACACTTTAATCAACGTTGTCTTGCCTGAACCCATTGGCCCATAGAATGCCCATTTAGTGGATTTTGGATATAAAAAAACCATTGTTTTTACAAGGTCTTCTGTACTTTCAATTGAATAAATGAATGTTTTAAGAGAATCCATTATATGGCAAATAAATCAAATGTATAAAAATTTGTATTTCTATTGTTTGGAGGTCAAAAATTAAAGAATTATTGTTAAAGATAATTGGTCTTTGCGCCTAATTTATTTGTAATTTTGCACCCAATTTAGACAGGAGAAAAAATGACACAAAAACCAAGTGAATATACCGCAAAAAATATTCACGCACTTGAAGGTCTGGAAGCAGTAAGAATGCGTCCGGGTATGTATATCGGATCTACAGATGCAAAGGGATTACATCACCTGGTATGGGAGGTCATTGACAATTCTATAGATGAACACCTGGCGGGACATTGTTCTCATATCGTAACCACGATTCATGCCGACAATTCCATTACCATCAGCGACAATGGCCGGGGCATTCCCACCGGATATCATGAACAATTAAAAAAATCAGCACTTGAGGTCGTATTAACCGTATTGCATGCAGGAGGAAAATTTGACAAAGACACGTATAAAGTATCTGGTGGATTGCATGGCGTCGGTGTTTCTTGTGTGAACGCATTAAGTGAATACCTTAAAGCAGAAATCCATCGTGATGGCAAAGTATGGACTCAGGAATACTCTAAAGGCAAGCCATTAGCTGACATCAAGGTACAAGGCGATTCAGATCAAACAGGAACTATCATTACGTTTAGACCCGACCACACGATTTTCGAAGTATTAGAATATAAAAGAGAAACTCTGGCCAATCGGCTTCACGAACTTTCATTTCTTAATCCTGGTCTCAAAATGGAGCTCTACGACGAGCGGGAATTAGAGGATGATGGAACACCAATTCGTGAAGACTTTATATCTACAGGAGGTTTGTCTGAATTTGTAACCTATCTGGATGAGGGCCGCACACCGCTCATTGATAGACCCATTGTAGTAAAAGGAAAAGAAGAAAATATTGAAGTAGATGTTGCCTTACAATACAATGATGGATATAATGAAAATATCTACAGTTTCGTAAATAATATCAATACCCGTGAAGGAGGGACACATCTAAAAGGATTGCGCATAGCCCTAAGCAAAGTATTTTCAGAATACGGAGAATCGAACGGCTACTTCTCTAAATTAAAGTTTAAAGTGGTCGGAGAAGACTTCAGAGAGGGTCTGACAGCTGTGATCTCAGTGAAAATACCGGAACCACAATTTAAAGGACAAACTAAGGGTGAATTGGGAAATAATGAAGTTACTACCGTGGTCTCTCATGCTGTTACGGACATTTTAAAACATTATCTCGAACAAAATCCCGGAGACGCAAAAAGAATCATGGAAAAAGTGGTTCTTGCAGCTAGAGCAAGAGAAGCAGCCCGTGCAGCAAGGGAACTTATCATTGGCAAAAAAGGAATGAGTAGTATTTCCGTCCCGGATAAGTTTGCAGATTGTTCAAGCAGGAGACCCGAAGAATGTGAAGTATACCTGGTAGAAGGAGAAAGTGCAGGTGGAACCGCCAAAACAGGTCGAGATAGAAATTTTCAGGCGGTGTTACCACTAAAAGGAAAAATACTTAATGTTGAGAAGGCATTTGAACATAAGATCTACGAAAGTGAAGAGATAAAAAATATATTCAATGTACTCGGTGTGCGTATTGAAGAAAAAGATGGCGAACGAAGATTGAACACCGACAAACTCAGATTTCATAAAGTAGTCATCATGTGCGATGCGGATATTGATGGAAGTCATATCGTGACCCTGATCCTTACTTTCTTTTTTAGATATATGCGCTCTTTGATTGAAATGGGATATATCTATATAGCAGCACCTCCGCTTTATCTTATATCAAGAGGCAAACAATCGCAGTATTGCTGGACAGAAGAGGATCGGAAAAATGCTGTGGAAACTTTGGCAAAAGGAGGAAATGAAGCCAATGTCAAGATTCAGCGCTACAAGGGTCTTGGTGAGATGAATGCTGATCAACTTTGGAGCACCACGATGGATCCAAAAGAAAGAATGTTGAAAAAAGTAGAAATAGAAGACGCAGCAGCAGCAGATCGCACCTTTTCTATGTTGATGGGTTCCGAAGTAGAACCAAGAAGACAATTTATAGAAGCTAATGCGAAGTACGCTAAAGTAGACATCTAACTAATGGCTAAAGTAATCAAATGCCACTCCATTCATTTTGTAAGATAGTGTCCATCGGGTAAATATGAATAAAACAACCTTTTATTCACTCAGAGAAAAACACTGGAATTCAATACCATTAAATCAACCGTGGAATCTAAGTTCATATTACCATCAATGGCTTCAAAAGGTATATAGCTTTGCCATTCCGGCTCATGCCCGCATCCTGGAATTGGGCTGTGGAAGAGGTCAATTGTTGGATTATTTGAAACCTTCTTATGGTGTCGGTATAGATTTTTCCATACAGGCTATTAATCATGCACGGAGGGAGTATCCACATTTGAGGTTTGAACTAATGAATGCAGAATCATTTGATCTCGGAAATGAGCAATTTGATTTTATCATTTTGTCCGATCTCGTAAATGATATATGGGATGTTCAAAAAACAATGGAGGGAATTCGAAAGTATTGCCATTCCGGTACTAGGATTATAATCAATTTTCATAGTCAATTGTGGAAATATCCGTTAAAGTTTGCTCAGAAAATGAACTGGGCAACTTCGCTATTGACCCAAAACTGGTTTACCAGAGGGGACATCAACACTATTTTTCAGTTATCGGGATTTGAGATGTTGAAACATTGGTCGGAAATCATACTTCCATTAAGAATTCCAGGAGCAAATTTTTGTAATAGATTTTTAGCAAAAATTTTTCCTTTTCGATGGTTTGCTCTTAGCAATTTTATTGTAGGTAGACCAATTGAAATGGAAAGGCCCCCAGAGTCCACCTGCAGCGTAATTGTAGCAGCCAGAAATGAAGAAGGACATATTGATGAATTGTTTGAAAGGATTCCATTGATGGGGAAAAACATGGAAATCATTTTTGCGGAAGGTCATTCAACAGATAATACGTATGCCGCTATCGAAAAAGCCATTAAAAATCACCCGGAAAAAAATTGCCGACTTATCAAACAACCAGGCAAAGGCAAAGGAGATGCTGTAAGAGCTGGATTTGAAGTAGCCAATGGTGATATTTTAATGATCCTGGATGCAGACATGACCGTCATTCCGGAAGATTTGACCATGTTTTACAATGCAATAACCAAGGGCAAAGGGGAATTCATTAATGGAGTTCGTTTAGTATACCCGATGGAAGATAAGGCGATGAGGTTTTTTAATATGATCGGAAATAAATTTTTTGCCGCTGCCTTTACCTGGTTGCTTGGTCAACCTATCCGTGATACTCTTTGCGGTACTAAAGTAATCTGGCGAAAAGATTATGAACGATTAATAGGAAATAGAGCTTATTTCGGAAATTTTGACCCGTTTGGTGATTTTGATCTTCTTTTCGGAGCCGCCAAACTTAATCTTAAAATTACCGAAATGCCAGTCAGGTATCATTCCCGCAGATATGGAGAAACTAATATTTCAAGATGGAGCCATGGATTTTTATTATTGAAAATGGTCGGATTCGCTACACGAAGGATAAAATTCCATTAATAGATTAAATTATGCCTTTACTCAATACAAAAAACAAAATAGCTTTAGCTTCGCTTTGTTACAAAGGAATACATGCACTAAGGGCGTTAGCGGGAAAATCTGATATAACTTTTGTAAAAAGAAAAAAAATCAATTGGCATCTTGAACTAAATGAAGGAATTGATTTTTCTATTTATTTGTTAGGAAGCTTTGAACCGGGCACTATAAATCTATATTCAAAATTATTACAGAACAAACCCAATGCAGTTGTTTTTGATATTGGAGCAAATATTGGTTCACACACATTGCCATTGGCAAAGATCATCTCGCCCGGTAAAGGTATTGTATATGCATTCGAACCAACGAAATGGGCTTTTGAAAAACTACAGCGAAATATAAATGCAATGAGGATTTGAAAAACAGTATTATTATTAATCAGTCAATGCTCGTTGCCGATTCATCGGGAAAACCGCCAGAAGAAATTTATTCAAGCTGGCCCTTGACAGGCAATCAAGACGTGCATAAAGATCATCAGGGGAAATTAAAACCAACTACGGGTGCCCAGGCATATCGGTTAGATGATTTTATACATCAAAACAAGATCATTAAAATGCATCTTATTAAAGTGGATGTTGATGGAAATGAAGAGGAGGTATTTATAGGAGCGCAACAAAGCATAGAAAAGTTTTTTCCGGATATCCTTATGGAGTGGTCCCCCTGTCTTACTTCGGAAACAAAACAAACAAATATATTATCTTGGTTATTAAAAATGGATTACAAAGTATATAATGGATATACAGGCAAACCTATATACGGAGGGTTGGCAACATTATCATCCATGACTCCTGAGTCGGGATCGATAAATATCCTCTTGAGTAAGTTCTGGGATACCCGCAGACAATAAATAAACATAGGCATGAAAAAAGGGGTTATTTTTTCATCGAATAAAATTCCGTTATTAATTCTGATCATATGGATTTTTTCAATCGGTTTTTTTATATGGCAACGCGTAAATCAAAGCGACCGACCACCGATTTATGATGCGTTAGCTTATTATCTAAAAGCAAGGAATTTTTGGGAGAATGCAAACAAAGGATTTCCCCAAAATCCTTTTAACGTAAACCCGACCGACCGACCACCGGGAACTGTTTTGTTATCCTATCCTTTAGGTTTTGAAGAGGATCATCATGGGTTTCTGTTCAGAAGTGTTTTTATCCCTTTTTTATTGTGGATTATCGTTATATTATTTATAGTATGGCCAAAGCAGAATGAGGGAAAAAAGAATTCTTTTTGGCCAGCTTTGTTGTATGTTTTTCTACTTGGACCATTGCCCTTCTTCTTTCAATTTGATTATGGAAGATTCTATTGGGGTTTGGTCGATTCTTTTTTTGCTGCCATGTCTGCATTGTCGCTGATGGTAATTATAAAAAGCATTGAAAAAAGATCATTGCAATGGTTAATTGCAGCTATTTTTCTAACCATGATCTGTCCGATGATCAAGCCCATGGGATATCTTATATTTTTATTGATCGGTATTTTTTGGGCCATTATAAATCTATCGTTGATACTGGACAAAAACAATAGCGAGAAAAAAGCTCAAGTTAAATACTGGTGGTTCGGAGTCAGCCTGTTTTTTCTTGCCGGGATCATCGTATTGTATTTAGGAGTTTCCTCGCAATATTTAGGTCAAGCGACATTAAACCTCAATTTCATGGGGATGGAAATATTAAGGAGTGACACCAAAGAATATATAAATTTTATAAACTTTTTATATACCGCTTATGAAGTGGTTGGCCCTCAATTTGCAATATACTTTTTCTTGTTTATTCTATTACTTTTCAGATATAGAAAATCATTTCCTCCCCGGTTACCAACAGCTATTGTATTAATAACAGGTCTATTTATTAGTTTATTAGGTATTTGGATCTGGATATGGGAGACAGGTATTTCCCAGTCGCGATACTTTTATCCTTTTTTTCTTTTGAGCTTCGTTTTGTTTTTATATTATTCTAATGAAATGCTTACGACCCGGAAAATTCAGATTCATTCATTTATCAAAGGTATCTTTAACGTGGTATGTTTTTTACCTGCACTCAATATTCTGGCCCTGTTATCTCAAACCAATCCAAATAAAAAATGGCAGGATTTCTCCGGAACAGGGATGTCCATCAGCTTGAATAATGAAGCAATAGAAATCGCAAAAAAATTCCTTACTGAAATAAATACTTTTACATCACCGGCAATGATATATTCTATATATTCGAAAGAGAATATCTCATTTGAAAATTACGGTTATTACTATAAAACAATTCACCCTGATATTCCTGGATTTAATTGCCTTACTCCTATCGATTGGCTTCGACCTCACGAATACAGAATACATGAATTAATCAATAGAACAGATTATATCATTTATAATCCGAACAACATTGAGATGCCCACCAAAGACTATATCCCCTACTCTTTTTATGAAGAGGGAACCGTGATAGAAGCATTTCTGAATACCCTTTCTCCGGAACAGGGACTGCAATCAATCATTCAGGAGAAAAATTGTAAACTTGCAAAAATCACCAATAAAATAAAACTCCGTCAGGCTTTTGAATCCTTTCTGTTATCCAGGCAATGGAGCAAAGGTTTTTTACAGGAAAATAAAATTAGTTCTAATACCTGGGGGGCGTATAAAGAACCATACCAGGGAATACCGGATCGGTATACAAAAGATACGTCTACTTTATTTAATGGATCTATAGAAATGATAAATGAAATCTATCCGGCCAAGGATACGATTCAAACAAACGACATCATCTCCTTATCCGGATGGCTTGTTTATGATCCTGTACATGGAATCAAAGCGGATGAAGTTTTTATTGCCGTAACTAGCCCGGATGGCAACATACAATATTGGCCAACTAATTCTTTACCAAGGCTTGATAAAGTAAATGAATATCATCAACCAACTTTATTGGATGTAGGATATACTGCCCTGATTGATTTAAAAGGCCCAAAAGGAAATTATACATTGATGTTAGCATTGGGTTATCAAGGCAAACTAATTCACTGCGAATCGTTAAAGCGAACAATATATATAGACTGAAAATAATATTGAAAAACCTGAATTTAATTAAAGAAATTTTATCATTTTCGAGGCTGGAATAAGGAATGTGTCATTCCATTATTCATTTTCGTATTTTAGAATGTAACTTAGAATAAAAGGAAGTTGAAAAAAAATATTTATTCTTTATTAAAAAATAAAATTCCATTATTCATTCTCCTGATCTGGACTGCAGCCATCGGGTATTTTATATGGCAAAGGGTAAATCAAAGTGGCAGACCGCCCATTTTTGATGCATTGACTTATTATCAAAAAGCCAAAAATTCCTGGATGAATCTTCATCAAGGGTTTCCTCAAAATCCTTTAAACGTAGACCAGGCTACTCGTCCACCAGGAACTGTTTTATTATCTTATCCTTTTGGGTTTCATGAAGATTATCATGGATTCTTGTTCAGAAGTGTGTTTGTGCCGTTTTTATTATGGATTATAACAATATTAATTCTTGTTTGGCCCAAAAGAGAGCCAAACAAAGAAAGGTCCTACTGGTCGGTTATTCTGGCTGTTTTCTTACTAGGGCCTTTTCCTTTTTTCTTTCAATTTGATTTTGGTTCATCGGCATATTGGGGATTGGTGGATTCGTTTTTGGCGTCTATGTCTGCTTTGGCTCTGGCAGTAGTTGTAAAAAGCCTTGAAAAAAGATCCAGAACCCTACTCATCATTGGCGTTTTGATAGCATCAATATGCCCATTCATTAAACCATCAGGATGTTTTATTTATTTTCTGACGGCACTCTGCTGGAGCATGCTTTGTTTTGTTCCGATTTTCAATAAAAGCAACCAGGACAACAAAGCATTGATTAGATTCTGGAGGATGGGATCAATACTTTTTTTTATAATGGGTATCCTTATTTTATATCTAGTAAAATCTTCATCCTATCTGGGAAATAATACCGTAAGCGGACTTACTAAAAATATGCTTATCTTAAATGATGAATCAAAAAACAATATAAGTCTTCCTTTCTTTTTGTCCTTGCTGTATGAAACCACAGGACCTCAAATTCTAATAATCGCCTCTGTTTTTATTTTTTTAATAAGTAAGTCTAAAAATAAGATGAATGAGCAGATCCCTTTATGGGTCTTATGTTCTTCAAGTTTTTTATTTTTTATGATAGGAATGTGGTTTTGGATATGGATGACAGGGATCACTCAGGTAAGATATTTTTTCCCTTTTTTTCTTTTGGGATTAGTACCGCTTATTTATGCGTCTCATCAAATGCTAAGTTCTCAAGATGCAAGACCGCATCCGCTGCTTTATCTGGTCAGTAAATGTGTGTTTATATTACCGGCAATAAATATGCTACTCTTACTTTCTATCATAAATCCGAATAATTATTGGCAAAAAAAATCAGGTACATCTATGAATATCAAACTGAATGACCCTGGTGTAAACATGGCCAAACAATTTCTTTCTTTAATTGCAAACGAAAAAACTCAATCTACGGTCTATGATACTAATTTTGGAGATAGCAATAATTCATTTGTTTCATTTGGATACCTGGATCGAATAATTCATCCTGAATTGAATGGATTTACAAACATACATCCGGTGGATTGGGTTCGCCCAAGTACTTTTAGATTTACTGAAATAATATTAAAGTCTAATTACATCATTTTTCGCCCCATGAAGCCCGATGAAATAACCCAGGCACTAAAGGATTCAATCATAAGCTCTTTTGGAGAGGAAGAGATAGCGATTGAAGCTTATTTGAATTCGTTGACTTTGGATCAGGGCTTACAAACAGTATACCAGGAAGAAGATTGCAAACTTTCAAAAATTACAGATAAAACCAAGCTCATTGAAGCGTTTGAACCATTTCTGATGTCCAAGCAGTGGAGACCGCTTTTCTTACAAGAGAATAAAATAACACCGCAGGGATGGAAGCTTTTTCAATCATCCGAATAGCGTCCCTGGAAGGAGGGCTGGCTTATGGGTGCTAATAAGGAAATAATTGCAGAAAAATTAATTCTCCTTTTAACGTACTGAATGGTAAAGAGGAATATTGGCCGACCAATCCTCGATTAAGACCAATTGCCACTGGATATTTATCAACCAACATTTACTAACCCCTGATTTAATTCATTTCTAGATCTAAGCAAAAAAACAGAGTTTTATACAATGTAGTTGTGAGAAACAAGAGGAAATAATATATAGCAGTATTAAGCGAGCCATACACCAAATCGTACAAAGCAATTAAAACAGACAAATGAAAAAATATATATTGAAAGAACGCGACGTCGATACTGAAATTTTTATCATTTTCAGGACTAGAATACGGACTGCGCCATTTTTCATTCTCGTATTTTAAAGAGTAACTTAAAATAAGGAAAGTGAGAAAAAAAATTCCTTTATTCATTCTTCTGTTCTGGACTGCAGCTATAGCGTATTTTATATGGCAACGGGTAAATCAAAGTGACAGACCCCCAATTTATGATGCATTGACGTATTATGCAAAAGCCAAATTTTCCTGGATGAATATTCAACAGGGTTTTCCTGAAAATCCATTAAACGTAATGCCTGCCGTTCGCCCGCCTGGAACCGTATTGTTAACATACCCTTTTGGGTTTCATGATGATTATCACGGATTCCTGTTCAGAAGCGTATTCGTGCCCTTTTTGCTATGGATAATCACTATATTAATTCTGACTTGGCCAAAGAGAGAGCCAAACAAAGAAGAATCCTATTGGCCAGTAGCGATAGCCGCAATGTTACTAGGACCATTTCCTTTTTTCTTTCAATTTGATTTTGGTTCTTCAGGTTATTGGGGATTGGTAGACTCATTTTTAGCTTCCGTATCGGCATTGGCACTGGCACTGGTGTTGAAAAGCATAGAAAAAAAATCCAAAAAACTGTTATTGGCGTCTATTATCGTATCATCAATATGTCCATTTATTAAACCCGCGGGCTGTTTTATTTTTTTTCTTATTGCTCTTTACTGGAGCGTGATGACTTTATTAAGAGTTGTCAATAAAAACAATAACGAAAAAAAAGCCTTGCTTAAATTCTGGGTGTTGGGTTCAACACTTTTTTTTCTGGCAGGCATCGCTATATTATATGCAGCAGTATCCTCGGATTATTTGGGAGAAGGGACGGTCAGTTATTTTGCAAAAAGTATGATCATATTAAAAGAAGAAACAAAAGGGCTAGCCAGTTTTCCCGTACTTGTTTCTATTTTTTATAATCTGGTTGGACCCCAGATACTACTTTATACTTCAATTTTTATTTTTTTATTTTCAAAGTCTACAAAAAACCTTGAAAGTCCGATTCGTCCGAGGACTTTGTTTTTTTCTGGCTTTACCCTTATTATAATTGGAATTTGGTTTTGGGTATGGAAGACAGGGATCAGCCAAGTAAGGTATTTTTATCCATTTCTACTTATGGGAAATGTACCGTTTTTGTATGGTGCCTTTGATATCTTTTACCGACGGAACATCAAAGTTTATACTATATTTAAAATGGCTTGTTTTTTACCCGCAATAAATATTTTGCTTCTATTGTCCATTGTGAATCCAAATAAAACCTGGCAAGATAGATCTGGCGTCAGTATGAATATAAACACGAATGATCCGGGCGTGAAAGTGGCTAAACAATTTCTTCCCATAATTGCCAATGAAAAAGTAACAGCTACGGTCTATGATACAAACATGGGTAATAGCAATAATTCATTTATATCGTTTGGGTCCCTTAACCAATTAATACATCCTGAAGCGACCAACTTTACAGCGATCCATCCAGTGGATTGGGCTCGCCCGAGCACCTATAGATTTACCGAGATAATACTGAATTGTGAGTATATCATTTTTCATCCCATGGATCAAGATGAACTATCTACGGCTTTAAATGACTCTATCATAACCTCCTTTTATGAGGAAGGAATAGCCATCGAGGCCTATTTGAATTCATTGACCAATGCTCAAGGCTTACAAACATTATTTGAAGAAGGGGATTGCAAACTTTCTAAAATCACAGACAAAGCCAAACTCATTGAAGCCTTTGAACCATTTTTGATGTCCCGGGTGTGGAGACCGCTTTTCATGCAAGAGAACAATATAACACCTGAGGGTTGGCAGCTTTTTCAATTGCAACATAAGGGCCTACCAAAAGTATTTACCCGTGACACTACCACCAGATAGTTCAGATCTATTTGGATTACTTACAAGAAGAACAAAATGAAACCCTTGATGGCCAAGTGGCCCATAAAGCTAAGAGAGTATTAATTTACCAGTCGTCCATAAAAGATGTTATGCTTTATGTTTAATTTTGTAACCAATTCACAATATGAGTGATCGTTCTAAATTATTAATTTTCATCGTGGCCTATAATGCCGAGCGTCACATTGAAAAAGTGTTGGAGAGGATTCCTAAAGACACACTGGAAAAATATGATTACGAAATTTTGATCATTGACGATGAGTCAAAAGACGCCACTTTCGAACGTGCTTTGGGATATCAAAAAAAACATCCGGAATTAAACATTACAGTACTCTACAATCCGCAAAACCAGGGTTATGGTGGAAATCAGAAACTGGGTTATCATTATGCAAAAATCAATAATTATGATGTGGTCTTATTACTACACGGGGACGGGCAATACGCCCCGGAAGAGTTTGAGCGATTAATTATACCGATTATTGATGGAAAGGCGGATGCCGTCTTTGGATCGAGGATGCTTAATAAAAAAGATGCACTTAAAGGCAAGATGCCTTATTACAAGTTTGTGGGCAATATTATACTGACCCAGATGCAGAATAAGATATTGGGTACACATCTCTCGGAATTTCATTCAGGTTACCGGGCTTATAATGTAAAAGCACTGACGCAGTTACCTATTGAAAGAAATTCTAATGATTTTCATTTTGACACTCAGATCATCATTCAACTCATTATGGCAAAAATGAAAATCCTGGAGGTGCCTATTCCTACGTATTATGGAGATGAAGTATGTTATGTGAATGGTACAAAGTATGCTTTTAATATCATCAAAGCATCTATTCACAGTAGATTACAACAATTGGGGATTTATTATAAAAGGGAGTATGATCTGGATATGCAGGAATTTCCATACAAATTAAAGTTAGGATATACCTCCTCTCATACCCTGGCCATTGATGCAGTTCCTGCCGGAGCCAAAGTTCTGGATATAGGAGCCGGCCAGGGATTAGTATCCAGAGAGCTATTAAAAAAGGGATGCAAAGTCACGGGTCTGGATCAACTTAAAAATGTTTCTCAGGAAAATTTTTCAGATTACATTCAATTGAATGTTGATTCGGATCCTTTCATTAATGAAATAGATCAATATCAGATAATTTTGATTTTAGATATTATTCAACAACTTAGTTCACCGGAATCGCTTTTGGATCAGATCAGGTTTAATTCAAAACTATCCCCCGTTAAAATAATTATGACAACACCGAATATTGGATTTTTTATAGTAAGACTTCAGTTGTTTTTTGGTGGATTTAATTATGGTAAAAAAGGCATCCTGGACTTTACTCATAAACGATTATTCACATTCAAATCCTTAAAAAGATTATGCGAACAATCCGGATTTCATATACTTAAAATAAAAGGGATTCCAGCGCCATTTCCGGAGGCTTTAGGAAACCATTGGTATTCAAATTCGTTGGTTAAATTAAATCAATTATTTATTCGTTTAAGAAAAACACTGTTTTCATATCAAATATATGTTGAAATGGAGCCAATGCCCATGGTACAACATCTGATGAAATCCACTCTCCGGCAAAGTGAGACAAAAAAGAATAACATTAATAAAGTCTCCATGAATCTATGAGCAACAAGAAAAACAGCCCCCCTTTAAAAAAAAAGGATACCGATATCGGTAAAAAGATAAATATAGTATTACCCCTCAATGATATAAACGACTTATCGGATAGCTTAGAAAAAACGTCCATATTTAAGAATGCGGAAGCTAATGTATACGTATTGAATGAAGAGGGACTGCACCTGGTTCAGAGATCAGATGACAACATAATACCCGCAAAATTAAATCGAATTGACTTTAATGATCTTGACAAAAAGCAGTCATTCATATTAGCAGATATTACGGAACAAGGGTTCATCGAAGATTTGGAAAACTGGGTGTTGATAAAGACGCCACCTGGTTTAGGTAATCCAAGTAAACTTATTTATACTTCCTCATTTTTAAAATCAACGATCAGCCATGCAACGATATTAGTAGATGGTGAGTTTGTTTCAGATCTTCTTAAGCTTATTTCCTCTGGTGTGAATGTAAAGAGTATAAGCCCTTCTTTGTTTTCGAGGGAACAAAAGGTCAACTTCGAACCAGTACATGCAAATGTACCGCCACAAAGAAGAAATAATCTTAGCCCATCTAATCTAAAACAATATTTTACTACAACTATTCAACAAATTAAATCATGGCCAATCTCTAAACAGAATAACAGGATAGAACATCCTGTATGGAAACTTTTACTTACCATCTTATTAGGGATAGGTTTGCTTTATTTAATCATCGGGGGAATTCAGGTTGGTATAGGAGGAGATGAGTTTAAATATTTAACTCAGGCGGAAAAGAATCAGAAGTTTTATACCTCCTTTGGGGCCGATACATCTTCGTTTACCAGGGTAGGCGTGGATGCGCTGTACTATAATGGCCAGCTATTTGATAATGTTATTTATACTATTGGCAGGCCTCTGGGATTATCACATAATTTTACATACAGGCACATCTTAACTGCTGGTATGGCCTGGCTATGTATTTTAATCACTGCATACACCGTAATATGTTTATTCAATTACAAAGTTGCATTTTTTACAATACTGTTTATGTTGTTAACCCCGATTTTTACTGGTAATGGATTCAACAACCACAGGGACATTCCGCTAGCCACCGGAATGATGCTGTGTATGTATGCAATCACCAGGTTGGGCACAATCTATCCGCTGATCAATAGAAAATATCTTTTCTATCTTATTTTGGGTATGGTCATATCATTTGGTCAGCGCATCGCTGGCGGTATAATGGCAGGATTTTTAATGTCAATTTATACGCTGATTATTCTATGGGATAAGAAAGCCCTGAGAAACTTATTAACCGGAAATCGAAAGTCATGGTCTTGGGCAGGAGCATTATTGGGAGCTGTATTCATTGGTGTGGTGATTGCCTATTTAACCTGGCCCTATGGTCTGGTCAGTCCCTGGAAACATACTCTGGAAGTATTTAAGCAATCTAATAATTTATCAGTAGCTCTATATCAGATTTTCGAATCTAAATATAATCTGTCTAACCATATGCCCAATTATTATGTAATAAAATATATCGGCATTACTGTTCCCCTGACGATTTTAACCGGATTGATTCTTTATTTGTTTTCAATAATCAAGAAAAAACTTCAGATCAGCAAAAAGGTTGCCCTTTTTCTCTGCTTTGCATTTTTGTTTCCTATTGGATACTCTTATTTTAAAATAGGTAATTTCTATGGCAGCTGGAGGCACTTTATGTTTACTTTTCCATTTATTGCAATTTGCGCCAGTGCCGGTTGGATTACAGTTTTGGAATTATTTCCCAGGATTAAATATTCATATGCTTCTATTGCCATTTTAGTTCTTACTTTAATTCATCCTTTACAATTTGTAATACGCAATCATCCATTTGAATATATGTATTACAATGAATTAGTAGGAGGCACGGGTGGCGTCTATGGCAAGTTTGAATATGATTATTCATTGAACAGCATTAAACAGGGCTCGGAATGGTTAAAAAGCTATATTCGCCAACATCATCGAAAAGGCACTAAATTAATCGTAGCATCTAATGGGGTTCAGGAAATGAAAGAATACTTTAAGGGATTTGATGATAGTGTGTCGATAATATATACCCGATACTATGAACGATCAACCTTTCCCTGGGATTATGCCGTATTCCCCAATATGTATATCCATCCTTTTCAATTAAAAAATAATTATTTCCCCAAACCAGATTCATTACATTATATTAATATAGATGGAAAGCCTGTTTGTTTTATCTATAAGCGGGCCTCTAAATTGGACTATGAAGGAAACTTGGCTTCCGCCAGATCCGAACAAAATACTGCCCTTCAAAAATTTAGCGCTTACCTCAAAATGTATCCTCATAGTGAGTGGATTTGGTTGCAAGAGGCATTTATATTTGCTCAAAACAATAACTGGAGCCAGGCGCAAATCTATATCACCGAATGTTTTAAACATCACCCGGAGTTTTTACCAGCTAAATCTATTCAGGGTCTTATCTATCTGAATACAAATCGTGCCCCCGCTGCTCAGGTTATTTTTGAAAAACTGATTTATGAATTATATGATCTGCCCAATAGCTATAAATGGAACGCCATGTCTTATAAGGAGCAAGGTAATTTTCGAAAGGCGCTGAGCCAGTATGGATTTGCTTTAGGCGCTGGAAACAAAGAAAAGACCACCTATAAGAACATTGCTGAATGTTTTAGAAAATTAGGAGATATCAAACAGGCAGAAAAGTATGAAGCGATGTCAATTAATTAATGGTTGACCATTATTATCTAAGATGTTCCTTCAATAACAGCTCAATGCGATCAATAGCTGTATTTAAAATATCCGTATCCGCTAAAAAAACTATTCTGAAATGAGATTTATCTCTATGATTAAAACCTGTACCAGGTACCAGGAGCACTTTATATTCAGTAAGCAATTTTAATACAAAGTCTGTATCGTCTTCAAAATTATATTGATTAAGATCGATACCTGGAAACACATATAACGCACCTTTGGGTCGCATACATGAAACCCCGGGTATCTGACTTAAACGATCATAAGAGAGCATTCCTTGTTTATATAACCTTCCCCTTGGAGCAACCAGGTCTTTTATACTTTGATAACCACCTAAAGCAGTCTGAATTGCAAATTGCGCAGGAACATTAGCGCACAATCTCATACTGGCCAAGAGGGTAAGTCCTTCAATATACGAGGTAGCCTTATGTTTAGCTCCACTGAGGATTACCCATCCGCCCCTAAACCCGGTAGCCCTGTAATTTTTAGATAATCCACCAAAGGTCATGTAAAACACATCTTCATTCAAAGAAGCTATCGGAATATGTACTTGATCATCGAATAAAATCTTATCATAGATCTCGTCAGAAAAAACAATGATTTTTTTTTCAGCAGCAAGGTCTGCGATTTGCTGAAGGATATATTTTGAATATACCGCTCCGGTGGGATTATTGGGGCTAATGACAACTATAGCTTTTGTTTTAGAAGTGATCTTGGACCGGATATCCGCGATATCGGGTACCCAATCACTTGCTTCATCACAAATATAATGTACAGGTACCCCACCCGACAAAGCCACAGCTGTGGTCCAAAGTGGGTAATCCGGAGAAGGAATCAAAACCTCATCATGGTCATTGAGCAGAGCCTGAAGAGTCATCACGATCAATTCACTGACACCATTACCAATAAAAACATCATCTATCGAAACTCCTTGTATTCCGATTTGCTGTGTATAATGCATGACAGCTTTGCGTGCGGGGAATATGCCGAGATGGTGAGAATATCCCTGGGCATCCTGAATATTGAGTATCATATCCTGGACAATTTCATCCGGAGCAAAAAGACCGAATGGAGCCGGATTGCCAATATTCAGATTGATAATATTCTGACCGGAAAGCTGCATTTCATGAGCTTTATCGAAAATCGGTCCGCGTATAGCATAACTCAGTGTGGAAAGTCTGTTGCTTTTAAGATATTGTTCAGAGGAAGGATCCACGGTTGTATTATTTTGCCAATAAATGAAAAAGGATGCGAAACTAATAGAAATAAGGGATAGTAAATGGATTTATATCCCTCTGTTAAATGAAGGATATAACAGCATAGAAAAGGTAAATCATTTTAAAGCGGATGAGCGAGTAATCTAAAGGGTTCGTTTTTTCAGTATTTAAACACCGGCTATTCTCCTCTTATATTCACTTAAGGCATCTTCCAATCGTTGCTTAGCGCTGCCGTCACCAGGTACATTATGAGATGGATGAATATATAGTTTAATACCCCGGTCAGCCAATAGTTCAGCGATTGTAACTACGGTCATCCAAACACAAGTAATAAAAGCCATAGTGGACACAGGCCCTACTTTATCCTGATGATTTTTTAAATCTACAGAAGCATCTCCGGCCGGAGCACACGTGTCTACAACTATATCCGCAATTTCAAATATCGTTTTACCACTGGAATGTCTCGAGACCTTGCCCAGGGCTTCAGCGGCAGAACCGAAAGCTATTACTTTCATACCCTTTTTTTTAGCCTCCAGAGCGATGTCGATATTTACATTATTGATTCCTGAATGCGAAAAGACCCACATGGTATCTCTTGTATCAAATGTATAACCCTTCATGATCTCAACTCCGTAGCCCTCCACACGTTCCAGGAATACAAATTGATGTACACCCATTTCGCCGGTAATACGGGTAAAAAAAGTAAGTGGAAGCTCTACCATCGGGTGAAAACCAACAAAACCGCCAATCCTGGGATACATTTCTTCTACAGGAATAGTGGCATGTCCACAACCAAATGTATGCACCCATCTTTCGCATTCGATACTGTCTGCCATTACTTCAGCTGCTCTCTGAATATTTTCCATTTGGGTATTTTCAATCCGGGACATGATATCCCGTGCATTTGTCAGCCATTGTTTTGCAAGCATCCGGTTATAAGATTTTGAATTATGATTTATTAGTTCTGAATATTTTCAAAGATAAGAAAAGCATTCCCGCCAACAATACAAACAGCACAGTAGTAAGATGGTTAATCCCATACGATTGGGTAATGATTCCCATGATATAATTAGTCAACATATTTCCAAACAAAGCAATGGTCAGCACAAGTCCGAAAGCAGTACCGGATAAACTGGAATATTGATTACCCAATAATCCGAACATTACCGGAAAACCCGCCGCCAAGCCTGCTCCGCACATGATCAATCCTGCAATCGCAGTATTATTAGAGCCAGAGCTCCAGAGAATAAAACTTCCAATGCCCAGGGCAATCAAAGAAACAAGAATAATCGTACGGTCGGCCACATTCCTGAGTACACTCCCCAACAACAATCTTGTAACCGCCATGCCCGTAACAAAAAGGGATAAGGCCAATAGGGCATTACTTTCTGTTGAATTCAGTTTTTGAGAAAGATAGGTAGTAGTCCAGTTGTTTATTACGCCTTCAACACTACTTTGGCAGAATAAAAAAAATCCGATATATAAGAGAAATGACTGTTTTAATAAGTGCAGACCCTCTCTAAATGGGATTTTTTGATCCTGTTTAGGAGCAGGATATGGAGTAGCGAAAATTAAAATAACCACCAAGAGGGGTAAAAAACCTACGGCAGAAACGATGGATTGAAAAGAATACAATTTATTCAGACTACCCAGGATAACCGGCATTCCCAGAGCGCCAATAGCAAAAAAAACACCAAGAAGACTGAGGTTTGCACTCTTATGATTAATACTAATATCGGAGACTACGGCATTACAGGCACCATTAATAGCCCCTCCACCGAAACCAAATAAAAAAACACAAAATTTTAATAAGAATATAGAAGGAGCAAACGCTATTCCCTGAAATCCAATAAACATCAGTACACAGGATACCAACAATAAAAGTTTATACCCATATCTATCGCACACAGGACCAAAAACCAATGACCCCATCAGGATTCCTAATGGCAGAATTGAAAATAAAGCACCAGATCCAATCTTATCCAAATGAAATCTGGATTGAAGACCAGTTGCAACAGACCCAAGAGTGATTAGCCCAATTCCAAATAATAACATTCCAAGACAGGCCGAAAAGAAGACAAGTTTGGATTTCATATAATCCACGAATTACGCTAAAAGGTATGAAAGCGAAGAATGATTTTATAAACTACAAACGGACTAAAGGAATCAGTACTATTTATTTTTCATTGCCAGATATGCCGCTCCATATAAAGCTGCGTCAATGCCCAGGGCAGAAGATTCAAAACTCACCTGAGTCATACTAATAGGCTGCGCCCATTTTGCAGCTTCTGATTTTATCTTATTAATAAATTGGACCGCCGGACCAAACAAACCACCACCAAAAATGATTTTTTCAGGATTGAGAATACTGATAAGATTGGCCGCTGCCATTCCCCAATAAACAATGCACTCGCTAAAAACCTTTTCCGCAACAGGATCCTGTAGATTATAAGCGCTGAAGATATCGTGTCCGGAAATATTTTCCCCGGTCAAAAGACCCTGATAATCTTTTGATACAGAAATAATCTCTTTGGCCAGTCTGACCAAACCTTCACCAGAAGCATAATATTCAAAATTGCCACATGAGATGTATTTTGATTCAAAGGGTTTCTGTAAAGCCATCCAACCGATAGCCCCGGCAATATCATAGGCTCCCCTCATAATTTCACCATTCAGCAGTATCCCAGCACCTATTCCTGTTCCGACGGTTATAAATATTGCATTATTAACCTCTTTGGCATTGCCCTGCCAGACCTCACCCAGAATACAACAGGCACGATCACTATCCATTCTTACCAGCATATTTCTGTCCAGGGTTTTAATCTCCTCAATCAACGGATAATCCTCCCATCCTTGAATATTGGGAGCCCAGACAGTTCCGGTCTTGGATCTGCTTATGCCCGGCACAGATATACCTATTGCATCCAGGCTGATTTCCGGGTTATGCTGATACTTTTTTATTTGTTCTTTTATTAAAAAGCCGACTTCATGACCAGAGCGGTTTTCTAATAATACCGAAGATTTTAAAATTAATTCACCGGACAATGAAAACAAACCGGTTGCAATTTTTGTACCACCGAGATCTATTGCCAATATTGACATGGGATATCATTTTTAAAATTGATTTTAAGCAAATTGTTTTCAGTTTTAATTGATCTAATAAATAAGAAAATAAAAACCCTATATGTGAAAATTAGTTACTTAGTTTCGTTATTTGTTTCATTGTACCAATATCATTGAATCCCAGTACCTTAACATCAGTTACAATTACTAAAATAATTTCAGGGACTTTTGAATTTCCTGCATAACCGGATCCAAATTCTTTGACCATATTTTGACAATAGTTTATTTTCAATGTATAGTTTTATACACGGACTTAAGCAAGGAATTTTTTCCCTTAGCATCGCCAAGTACCTGCCATATCATAATGCCGGAAGCCTGTTCATTTGCTAATTTCGTTTTTTGCACCATGGTAGGGATGCCATTATAGTAAAGAATTTTACCATCTGGTAAAAGCCATTCATCTACCAACTCGGATCCGGGATAGGTTCCTGCTATTTTATCAAAGGACAGACTAATGGCTTTTGAAGAAAGATCGGGCCCATAACCGTACCCATAAAAGGGTACACCAAGACACATTTTTCCTTTCATCATTTTACGTTCCTGGCCAAAATACCGGAGGTCTTCTACAGCATGAGTAAATGTAGCATGTGGTCCTGGTTTTTCAGGCCGCCATGGACCTGTCCGGTCATAGGACATAATATTGACAAAATCGTAGGTATTTAAAGTGGTATCCGTGAACTGGTTTTTATAATAGATGGCAACAGCTGCGGTGATTAATTTTTGATGTGATCTTAAAGCAACCGCAAGCTCCAGGACAAAAGCTTCATAAAACTCTGTGATATCACCACCCTCGAGGTCTACATCTATACCATCAAGGTTATATTTTAGAACTTCAGTTACCAGGTTTTGGATAAACCCTGCCCGGTGATCATTTTGTAGTAGCCAGTGGTACTGTGGTTGTTTGCTTCCACCACCAATAGAGAAAAGAACTTGTATTTTATGCTTGTGTGCTTTGTCAATAAATGACTTAATAGGAGTGAGATCACGGATAAAATTTCCTGTGGAATCCGGATTCAAAAAAGCGAGATTGATATGTGTAAGATATTTAAATGATTTGGTATCGGGATTTTTGAGAGCAGCCGCCAGAGAGTAATACCCAACTATCTTGAAGGTGGATTGAGCTACAGTCAGATTGCAAAACAAACAGAGCATCAGGTATACTGGATACCTGGATAAATTGGATGTACAAGGACGCATCAGTCCCGTTATTTTAAGAAGTTGATACATTTTTAGCCATTTCATTTTCATGCAGAAAGTTTATTTTTAAATCTACAAAGAATCTAAACAATAACCGCTCATTCCAACCAGGTTAAAGCAAAAAGCCAAATCATTTTTAATCTTTTTATTTCATAATGATGACCAAAGTTCTCTATACGATACTGCTCTTTGTTACCGCTCTTTTATTATATAATTGGTTTTTCATTCCTTCAAAAATGATGAGCAATGGACATTCAGAAAAAGAAGGCTTCGGAACCATAACCTGTATTGCCTGTATTTTGTCTGCCCTGGTCGGAATTTTATATTACACAGGAAAAGTGAAGTTGGCAAACGGGATGCTGTACTTGATTTTTATAGTTGGAGTAATCCTTCTATTTTATATTATGTCTACCGGTCGATGGAACTGAACAAGGGTTCATTACACCCTACAGCTTTAAACGAATTCCTGATTTGACAAGTAGCTTCGTAATAACAGCACATAATATTGCAAACAATAATGATTTAATTAACCCAATTACGCCAATCTTTAATGCTTCTGGAATATGGATACCAAGCGATCGAGTGGTTGCATAGGCAAAATAAGGGATTAAATAACAGAGTAAAGTATCTGTACCAGCCGGCCGAATGATAGTAAACCACTTTTCTTTGTTATATACATCAACCAGCCAATAAACAGCTATAAAAGTCAAAAGGGTGAAAGCACTGCAAAGAAATAACCAGGCCGGCGTGGCGCCTAATTTTGCCAATCCCCAATAAGGGCGGGTTAAAACAGACAGTACGATCCAAACAGCAGACATCCCAAGCAAAACCAGGGTAAGGTTTTTATTATCCTGTTTACTTCTGAAATACTGGAACACATATGCAGCAAGCACGCCACTCATGGTGAGTCCGGTTAAGGTTCCCCCACGAATAGCGTCAGGTATAAAGGATAAAGATTTCGGTAACAGATGAGCATGAGAAACCATACTCAATACCGCGAAAAAAAACCAGGCCCCAACAATAATATAAAAATTATTTTTTGCAAGGACAGTTACTAAACCACTTGCCAGGTAGGCCCATCCAATCAAACCAAGTATCCCCCACCAGTGCGGTTGAAAGGATTCAATATTAGGTTCTTTACCACCTCGATAAAAGTAAGCTAAAACGATCAGGGCAATAAAACCAATTGCTTTCGAAACATATCCAAGTGTTTTATCAGAACCTTTTGAATCTACATTCCAAATAACAATAAAGGACAGACAGCACAAGGTATTATATAAATACCGGGGCATGCCCATTGCTGTTGCATTTAACGATTCTCCATTTACCAAAAAAAGGCCCATAATCAATAAGGCCACCCCCCGCGTCAAAACATGAATTAACATCTGCCCCTGTGTATCTCCTTTTTGTCTCCTCACTTCAAGTGCAAAGGGCATAGATAAACCTACTATAAATAAGAAAGCAGGAAAAACAGAATCTGCTAATCCCATCCCATCGACACCATGCTCTACGTGTTCTAACCAGGCCGGAATGTCTTTTAAAGACCAAAGATCATTGACAAAAATCATCAGGATCATAGTAAGTGCCCGTACGATATCAATTGAGTTGATGCGGGATAATGGAGCAGAAGAGAAAAATGAATTCATGTTCTATAAATATAGAAAATAAAACCAGTTATTTACAATCTAGCCATTGGGTCAAAATAATCTATTTGGATATAAAACTTACTGGTTTTCTTATCCGACAAACTCGTTTGAATAAAGACGATTTAGAACAATCGTTTTAGATTAGAATCCTTGCTAATCAACAATTGCTTTACTGAAATAATCCATCACCTCCGCATTCGAAGGTTGAGCCACAGGGCTCAGCACTCTGAATCCAACATAAGGAGAGTCCGTATTCCACCATTTACTCTTAGGTATTTGTGGATCCCTTACTTGCCATTTAGCTTCAGACTTTAATCTGTATACAGGAGTTAAATGCTCTGCATCATCATCGATATAGGCTCCCCCCTTAACTGTGCGGCTGTGTTTTTTTGTTGGAATCATCCATGGATTTGAGGATGATTTAGCGATGAGTTCATAATAATCTGGTCGAAAATCATCTGATGTCCATTCCGCAACATTACCTAACATATCATATAAACCCCAGGGATTGGGTAGTTTCGTTCCTACTTTGTGATACTTGTCATCGGCATTATCATAATACCAGACATAGTCACCGATTTTTGTGGCATCATCACCAAAATAGAATTTTGTACTTGTACCAGCTTTGCATGCATATTCCCATTCTGCTTCAGTAGGGAGTCGATAGAATTTTCCTGTCTTTTCATAAAGCCATTTACAGTATTTTAATGCTCCCTGTTGAGTGGTGCTTACCATTGGAAAACCATCCCGATCGCCCATTCCAAAAGTAAGATTTACATACTGTGGCGTGGGGCGGGTGACGGCATCTGCCTTGTACGTGATACCGGGATTATCTGATTTATCATTATCCTGTTCACGCTCCTTGAAACAATTGAATTCATCAAAGGTTACTTCAAAAGCCGACATATAAAAAGCATCCAGTGTAACTTTTGTTTTATTAGGCCCTAGCTCTACTGTTCCGGCAGGAATAGGTTTCATTTTAAAAGAAAATGCAGTGCCTGGAATTTGCTGCATATATTCAGCGGGTTGCGCAATACCTATCAAAGCACTTCCTATCCAACAAATCAATGTGAAGAAATATTTATTCATCTATAAAAAATAAAGTGCAAAGATATCAGCTCCCGGGTATTTGTTATTTTTAATCTCTTATGCGTATTGGGTTTCTTCTGATATTTATTAGTTTATTAACCATCTCCGGATTAGAATTTCAACCAAGACCCAATATCATTATTATTCTCGCTGATGATCTTGGCTATGGAGAACTTGGTTGTTATGGCCAGTCGATTATCAAAACGCCGTATATCGATCTATTGGCCAGACAAGGCATTCGGTTTACTCAATATTACGCCGGCAATACGGTTTGCGCTCCCAGCCGGTGTGCTTTGCTGACTGGTAAACATACTGGACACAGTGACATCAGAGACAATTTTGAAATGGGCGGATTTCCTGACAATGAAGAAAAGGGCCAACAACCAATGCAAAATGACCAATTCACTATAGCTCATCTGCTTAAACAAACAGGATATCATACTGCAGTCATTGGCAAGTGGGGTTTGGGCATGCCCAATAATGAAGGAAGTCCGGCCATCGCAGGGTTTGATTTTTTCTATGGTTATGCAGACCAGAAACAAGCACACAATTATTATCCTTCTCACTTGTGGATCAACGATCAATGGGACACCTTGCACAATGGATATTTTTCACCGCATCAAAAGTATAGCAATGATTCTATTAAACTGGATGATACCTATGTAGAAAAACATTTTACAGGACCGGATTATGCTCCGGATCTTATGCGTAAGCAGGCATTAAAATTTATTGACGAACAAAAAGATCCATTCTTTTTATTTTATACATTACCTATGCCACATCTTGGTTTGCAAATTCCCCTGAATGAAATCAAACCATATACTTATTTGCCCGATTCTCCCTACCTCGGTCAAAGACAATATTTGCCTCAGGCTCATCCACGTGCAGTGTATGCAGCCATGGTCTCCCGTCTTGATACGGAAGTAGGAATGATCATGAATAAATTGAAAGAAAGGGGCAAAGAAAAAAATACAATTATCATTTTTATAAGTGATAATGGAGCTACGGTACCAGGTATCGGTGGTGCGGACACCAGATTTTTTAAAAGTAATGGTGCATTAAAAGGATATAAAATGGACCTATATGAAGGAGGTATCCGGGTGCCTTGTATTGTATCATGGCCAGGCAAGATAAAATCCGGCGTTACCAATAATGCAGTTGCGGCCTGGGATTGGTTGAATACTATTGCAGACCTGACTCAGACTAAAAAGCCGGAAGGATCAGACGGGATTTCAATAAAAACAACTTTATTTAATTCAAAGGCAGTTCAAAAACAAAGACTATTTTATTGGGAATACCACGATGGCCGCGTGAGGGCTTTGCGACAGGGTGATTGGAAACTAATCCGGTTTTCAAAAACTCAAAGGGATGAACTATATTTTCTTCCGACAGATCCCGGTGAGCAAAATAATCTTGCAGCAAAACACCCCGATCAGGTAGAAAAGTTAGCTATATTGATGAAGGACGCTCACGCACCTTCCAGAATACCCGCATGGAATATGTATGAATGAAAAGATATATTTTGGTAACTAATTTAGTTGTACAATAAAGGATAATCTGCCAGGTTTTAACTGAAAGTATACTCAATAGCACATCACCTAACTAATACAAATCATGAATCCATTTCCGCGAATGCATGTAAGTTTATATGTCAGCAATATCAAAAAGACCATCGAGTTTTATACATTGTTTTTTGGACAAAAACCAGTAAAGATTAAATCAGATTATGCAAAATATATATTGGAAAAACCATCTTTAATCATATCTTTTGTAGAAGATATTGAAAAGGTAAGATCAAATTTTGGACATCTTGGCTTCCAGGTTGAGTCCGTTGATATGTTGAATTATATATTAACCGAAGCAAGAAAAAACAATATGGTCTCCCTGGAAGAAACCAAAATTAATTGTTGTTATGCAAAGCAAGATAAGTTTTGTTTAAACGATCCGGATGGCATTCAATGGGAAGTATATTATTTTCACTCGGATTCAGAATTTTATGATCCCCGCTATGAACAACAAGATAAAACGCTTCAGGTGGAAAATCAATTGAAATTTTCTATTCCGGTTTTAAATCAAGAACCCAGTTGTTGTTGAACATTCTAATATATTAAAAAGCAAATTGCATTGAATACAGGAAAAAGACTAACCTCTTCCTTTTATCAAAGTACCGCCGTAGTTGATATCTGCAGACAACTTATAGGTAAAGTGTTGGTATCTCACATCGATGGATTGTTGACTTCAGGAATTATAGTTGAAGCGGAAGCTTATCGGGCCCCGGAAGACAGAGCCAGTCATGCATATGGAAACAGACGGACAAGACGTACAGAAGTAATGTTTTCAAAAGGAGGTGTGGCCTACATCTATATTTGTTATGGTATTCATCATTTATTCAATGTAGTTACAGGGCCAAAGGATCTTGCACACGCCATTTTAATCAGGGCGCTTGAACCCATTGACGGCATCGATATTATGCTTGAAAGAAGGAAGATGAAAAAAATGGACTTCAAAATTACCCGCGGACCAGGTGCTTTATCTGTAGCTCTTGGATTCAGGAGTACTATGTCAGGGCAAAGTCTTTTTTCGGATACTTCTTCCTTTTATATTGAAGACAGGAAGATTAATTATCCGGATGATGTCATTGCAATGGGTCCGCGAATAGGTGTTGAAAGCTCCGGGGAAAGTGCAGCCTGGCCATGGAGATATTATGTTCGAAATAATCCATACGTAAGCGCCAAACGAACATGAAGAGTAAGTCCGAACTTAATCTATATTTATTCACCATCATCCTTCTCGTTAGTTTATTTCTTTTTGAATATTGGGTGTATCATTCTACATTAAACCCTCCGGCAACCGGCTGTTTTTTTATCGTATTGTTTGGACTTCCCTGTGCAGTTTGTGGTGGTAGTCATGCCATAAGGAGTTTGTTGCACGGACAATTGTTAACGGCGATAAATTTTAATATTTTGACAACGTTCATTTTATTTTTTCAGGTTATTATTACATTGGTCCTGTTATATGACTTTATTTTTTCATCGGATCAATTTATAAGGATTTATGATTTCATTTTACGCAAACTGGAAAAGAAAATTTTTCGGTATGGCCTGGCTTTATTTCTGATTGGCTGCTGGATGGTGAATATTTTTAAATATCATCCCAGGTGATTTTAAAATAATTTTTGTCAATCCTCTTCCTTACTACATCTTTGCATTGATTTTTACCCAAATAGGAACAACACTTCATGATCAATTTATACAGCAAACAATCAAGGTGGAAAATTTATCTTGCCGCTTCCGGTGCTACGGTCATGATCTTGTCTTTGATCTATGTAAATTATTTGGCCAACAAACTGGAAGCGACAGAACGAACCAGTGTGGAATTATTTTCCAAAGCACAGGTTGCCCTGGCCAAAACAGGTAATGATATCAATAAAGATGTAACCTTCGAATTACAAGCCATTGAAGAAAATAAAAGGCCCCTCATTGCAACTGATGAAAATGACCGGGTTACCTGGGGAAGAAACTATGGCGGATTGAGTAGAGACACGGATAAAGTATTTCTTACTAAACGATTGATTAAACTAAAAAACCAGGGCATTCAACCTATCCGATCGGAATTAAATAATGTATACTTTGAAAATTCTGTGATCCTCCGATGGCTTAAGTTTTTCCCATACATTCAAATGATGTTGTTATTAGGTTTTTTGACCTTAGGAGCAATAGGTTTCGGCGCAAGTCAACGTGAACAACAAAACAGGGTTTGGGTTGGTATGGCCAAAGAAACAGCTCATCAACTCGGGACACCTATTGGTGCTATTTTAGCCTGGGTAGAAAACCTCAAACTTCTTTCTCAATATGAACCTGATAAACTGGAACTTCTGGATGAACTACGCAGTGACGTCACCAGGTTGGAATTAATTGCTGAGCGATTTTCCAAAATTGGATCCAAAGCGAATCTTGAGAAAACCAACCTGAATGAACAGTTGGATCTGTGCAGGAGCTATATGGAAAAACGAGCATCTAAAAAGGTTAAATTTGATTTTCCGACACTTAATAATCATCCATATTACGCTATGATCAATGCTCCGCTATTTGACTGGGTGATGGAAAATCTCATGCGTAATTCGCTCGATGCAATGGATGGAACCGGTACCATCAAAGCAGAAATCTACCGCGACGATGATCAGGTATGTATAGATCTTTCCGATACCGGCAAAGGAATGCCTTCCGGACAATTCAAACAAGTGTTCGAACCGGGGTTTACTACCAAGAAAAGAGGATGGGGACTAGGCCTTTCATTGGCCAAAAGAATCATTGAAAATTATCATAAAGGCAAGATCTATGTCAAAAAATCTACAATAGGAAACGGGACTACTTTTACCGTCAAACTCCCGGGATAAAGTATACTTCGGTAACCTTGCAGTAATTAAAGAATTGTAATTAGTATGGTTTTTGAGGATTTAAAAGCTAATCAAGATATAGAGGATGAAGAGTTTGATTTACTATATCCAAAGGCTTTTAGAAAAATTGCAAAATTTCATTTTACTCCGGTACGCGTCGCTATTAAGGCCGCTATCTATCTTGCCAATTCCAAAACAACCAGGATCCTTGACATTGGTTCTGGTCTTGGTAAATTTTGTATGATAGGTTCCGTGAAAACGAAAGGTGTTTTTACCGGAGTAGAGTTTCGTAAAGAGTTATGGACTATTTCAAATAAAATTGCTCAAAAATATAAAGTATCCAATGTAGAATTTATTTATTCCAATATTACGGAGATTGATTTTAAAGCGTATGATGCGTTTTATCTCTTTAATTCTTTTTATGAAAATATTGACAAGTCATCACCGGTAAATGATGAAATAAAAATGAAGCAGCATCTATATCAAACCTATTCAAGCTATGTAAGGAATCAATTGGATAAAATGCCCAAAGGAACAAGAGTCGTAACGTATTTTAGTTATATGAAAGAAATACCAGAAAGTTATAAAGTGATTAAACTCGACTTTGATGGTAAACTTAAAATGATGAAGAAGATAGAATAAACACTTGAAAGGAATAATCCTATTTAGATACTTAAAGGGTCCAGACAATAATTGATTCGTAAGAAAAAAGGAAGTGCATATTTCATAAATGCCATTACCGGTTCGTTTTAGTAAAATATAATTTTATAATGCGAAGGCGAAAATTCATACAACATACGTTTAACTATTCCCTGATGTCTGGTTTGCCATTTCCTGATTTAATGATTCCGCCAATTCTCAGGGCTATTCCCTCAACAGGTGAAAAATTACCTATAGTAGGATTGGGCACCTGGCGAGTCTTCGATATCGGCAAAGACTCATCCGCATTTCAAGTTAGACAGGAAATATTGAATAAGATGATTCAATATCAGGGACAAATCATTGACACATCTCCCATGTACAGGACTTCGCAAGAAGTAGTTGGTGAAATAATCAGCAGATCAAAAAACAGAAATGATTTTTTTATAGCAAACAAAGTCTGGACCAGCGGTAAAGAAGCAGGTATAAACCAGATCAATGAGTCCTTCATTAAAATGAAAACCTCCGTCATTGATCTGATGCAAGTACATAATTTAGTAGATGTAAAAACGCATTTAAAAACTTTACGAAGTCTGAAGGAAGAAGGAAAGATTCGATACATCGGCATTACACATTACTTAGCAAGTGCTTACTCATCTATGATGGATATCATGGAAACTGAAAAACTGGATTTTGTACATTTTAATTATAATATCGGTTCCAGGGAAGCGGAAAAGAAACTACTACCTATGGCAAAAGACCTTGGCCTGGCTGTGATCATCAACAGGCCATTTGAAGAAGGCCAACTTTTTAATCAGGTAATAAATAAAAAACTACCGGCGTGGTGTAATGAGATGGGTATTAATTCCTGGTCTCAATATTTTCTCAAATTTGTTTTATCCCACCCTGCTGTGACCTTTACGATTCCCGGCACATCCAATCCCTTACATCTTATTGAAAATCTAAAAACCGCTACCGGAGTAATGCCGGATGGAAATCAACGATCCAAAATGATATCAGAATTTATGGCTTGAAATTAATTTACCTGAGAAAGAAAAAGCAAAATACGTTCTTTCAACTTTCCTGGTTGATCCGCATGAAC
>JBDTUE010000015.1:0-38573 GCA_040007895.1 Saprospiraceae bacterium
AACCTACCGGAATCAATAGAAACGGAGTTTCATTGTCGGGGCGATTTAAAATCTTTTTTAGAAAATTCATTGGACTTGGGGTGTGGGTAAGGGCAACTAAACCGGCTTCATAAATAGCAGCCAATAAAAACCCACACGAAATACCGATGGATTCTGTTACGTAATAATTTTTCGTTTTTTCATCATTGATCAGATCGTAGGATTTTTTGAAAATGATGATCAGCCAGGGAGCTGATTCAAGAAATTCTTTATGATCATTGGTACCTAATGGAGCCAGATCACGAATCCACTGTTCGCTCATTCGTCCGTGATAGTTTTCATACTCTTCTTTTTCGGCTGCTTTCCTTATCTCAGCTTTGATCCTTGGATCAGATACAGCACAGTAAGTCCACGGTTGCTTATTTGCTCCTGAAGGCGCAGTAGAACCAGTCATTATGATATTTGTAATGATTTCCTTAGAAACAGGTTCAGTTGAAAAATCGCGCACCGAACGTCTCTTGTTCATTTTTAGGTAATATTCATGACTTGACAGAAGGATAGAGTTCGCATCCTTGTAATTCAATGAATATGGTATGAATCCGTTCATGCTATAATTCAATAAAATTATAAGTCACCACCCTGAGGCCGGATAATTATTTCTTCTACCACAGCTTGTTTACTTAATCTGCTGCACGACCAAATGAGTTCCGCAATATCATTAGCTGCAATCATATCCTCTTGTGTAAAGGATGATTCTTTCCAACTGTCTGACCAGGTGGCACCGGGCAATACTGCAGTGACTTTGATGGCAGTCTGTTTGAGTTCTTCTCTTAAACATTTTGAAAATCCATAAACCGCAAATTTCGAAATAGTATATGCTCCTCCGTTGGGGTAGGCCTTTTGGCTGGCAATCGAACAAAGATTGAAGATATGACCTTGGCCGTTTTTATAAATTAATGGTATCAGTGCTCTAGTAAATCGATATGCACTTAACAGGTTTGTATCCAATTGGACCAGTAGATCACTTTCTGCTTCAGATAAAACGGAACCGGGAAAAAAAGTCCCTGCATTATTGATCAGAATGTCAAACTTATCCCATTTAGTTCGAATTAGGTTACACCAGGATATGATGGAATCTGCCTTGCTGACATCGCAAGGATAAGCGATAAATTCCCGCTCAGGATATTGAGTTGAGAAAACATCCTGCAAGCTGTTTAAGTCCTGTGCATTCCTGGAGCAAGTTGCAACGTCATATCCTTCCGAAATAAACTTTTCGATCAAAGCACGGCCAATTCCTTTCGATCCACCTGTAATGACTATCCTTTTTGGCATGACTTCTATCTTGAATTGGGTACAAATTAGAAAGTTTTTTGTTAAAAATGATTTTGGTTGGATTGAGATGTAGGGTGGATTTAGTTGTCCGCCAGACAGTTTAGTATTCGAAGGTTCAATCCACAATTCATAGACTTCACTGCTCTGAATATCCTATCTTTGCCGACACCGATTAGATGAAGTTTTTAGAAGATCTTGGCCGTTTTATCTTATTGATCAAGCATGGATTAGTGCGACCTCCTAATTGGCGGATGTACGCCAGAGAATTGGTTCGCCAGATGTTTGATATTGGTAATGGTTCTATTGTGATTATCGGTTTAATTGCGATTTTCATTGGGGCGGTAACAGCTGTGCAGTTTCTGTATCAATTGGGTAATACTCTTATTCCTACCTGGTATATCGGGTATATCGTCAGGGACTCTACCATTATTGAATTAGCTCCTACCATTAGTTGTCTTGTATTAGCCGGAAAAGTAGGTTCCAATATGGCCTCAGAAATCGGGGGCATGCGCCAAAAGGAACATATTGATGCTATGGAAGTCATGGGAGTCAATACTCCCTCTTACCTGATTATTCCTAAGATTCTTGCTGCTTTGTTAGTGATTCCATTACTCGTAATTATTGCAGCATTTGTTAGTATCGTAGGAGGTTACCTGGCAAGTGTCGGTGGCGGATTTATGAATACCCAGGAGTATGTCCGGGGGTTAAGGTCATTTTTTTTACCATATAATCTTTGGATGATGTTGATAAAAGCTGCTGTATTTTCTTTTATCCTTACCTCGGTGTCATGTTTTCAAGGTTATTATGTCAAAGGTGGTAGTGTTGAATTGGGGAAAGCAAGTACCAATGCAGTGGTAGTAAGTAATATCCTGATCCTGGTAGCTGATTATCTCATCGCATTAATGTTTACTACCTGATATGATTAAAGCTGAGCAAATTATAAAATCATTTGGCGAGCAACAAGTCATAAAGAGCATATCTATTATATTCGAAACGGGTAAGACCAATCTTATTATTGGTAGAAGTGGTAGTGGTAAAACTGTTTTGTTGAAAATATTGGTTGGATTAATTAAACCCGATTCAGGAAGGATTTGGTACGATGATGATGATTTCTATAGTATGGATGCTAAAGAACTCCAGGCTCTCCGGATGCGGGTAGGGATGCTCTTCCAGGGTTCTGCCTTATTTGACTCTATGTCCGTAGATGAGAATATTCGATTTCCGTTGGATATGTTCACTCACAAAACCAGATTAGAAAAACAAAAGAGAGTGGATTATTGTCTTGAACGGGTTGGTTTGACCGGCAACAACAAGAAGTTTCCTTCCGAATTGAGTGGTGGTATGCAAAAACGCGTAGGAATAGCCAGGGCCATTGTACTGGAGCCAAGGTATCTTTTCTGTGATGAACCCAATTCGGGCCTTGATCCCAAAACGGCTTTACTTATTGATGAACTCATTCATGGGATTACTAAAGAGCAAAACATTACAACTATCATCAATACCCATGATATGAACTCTGTAATGGAAATAGGAGAAACAGTTTCATTTTTAAATAATGGATTACTTGCCTGGAGAGGGTCTAAATCAGATATATTAAAGAGTAATAATGATGACCTTCATGACTTTATATTTGCCTCTCCCTTCCTTCAGAAATTATTAGATGAAGCAGGGCAGTCTTTAGGCTGATGGATATTGTCCTGAAACAAAAAAAGCTGATGAGACTCATCAGCTTCGTATTAATATCTTAAATTTTAATTAAGTTTATTGTTTCTTGCCCGGTGGTAGATTTAATATTCTTAAGTTTTCGATGGCAAGGGAATCTTCAGGTTTTAAATCAATTATTTTTTGATAATAAATCTTTGCATTTTCATTATCATTATTTTGAACATAATAATAAGCCAGATAATTATAAGAATCGATCAGGTAAGGTTTATATTTAGCTGTATCCGCAGAGGCATATTCGATATATTTTTCATGCAGGGGCTTTGCAATCCAGGTACGGGCTGTAGATGAGGTATCGATTTTATTTGCAATCCTGATCCTGTACGTCCATCCGAATGGGTAATCAGGAGTAATGGCGAGCATTTTCGCAAAACTGGAATCTGCTTCCAGCAACCTGTCGGTATTATATTGCGAAAGTCCGAGATAAAAAAGATCAGCGTTATTAAGAGGTTTTACAGTATTCTTTTTGTTATAATATTCGATAGCTTTTTCATAATTTTTTATGTCATAGTAGCTTTTTGCGAAATTGCCATAGACTTCAACCGCTTTGGAAGGATCAGCTTCTACAATTTTCTGATAAATAATTTCAGCCTCGTCTAATTTTCCTATTTTATAAACAGCTTTAGCATAATAATCGGTATCGGAAGGGAAAAGTTTACGACTGGGATCTGCTTTAACAGCGTCGAACAATTTGATACTGTTGTCATACGTTTCCTGATACTTTTCCAATTCACCATATGACCAGGTCAACCAGCGGTAAAGAGTATATTGCTCAGGATTAGTTGTCAATAATTTTTCACCTTCTTTTATAGCTCGTTCATAATCTTTAGCCTGAAAACTTAAAAATTTTACTAATCTGACCCTGGCATCTATATCATCACCCACCAGTGCCACATATTTAGTCAAAATCGGAGTTACCTTTCCCCATTTTTTTTCGCGAATATACAGCTCATACAAATCCTTATACGCCGGAGCATAATCCGGATTAAGGGATAAAGCATATTCCAATTTTTGAATAGCCAGTGAAGTTTGTTTAGAAGAAGCCCAGATACGTGCCATACTCATATAAGCCTCAAGATTGTTTTTATCGAGATCAACCGAAGTCTCATAACTGGTCATTGCATTACCGAGGTCATTATTTAATTTGTAAGCATTTCCCAATAAAGACCAGGTAGTAGCAGCTTTAGGATCAATATCTCTCGATTTGCCGAGGTATTCAATGGCTTTTGCAGCTACAGGATTTTTTGATGTAAGAAAAGCTTTACCGATAAGGGCAGGGATAGTCGCACTTTTTTTATTGGACTTCATTACTGCGTCAAATAAAGGTTGAGCTTCCATCGATTTGCCCTGATCCAATTTGAGCTTGGCAATTCCTATGGTACATTCAGCACATTTTGAGCTGATTTTCAATCCTTCAAAGTAAGCTTTTTCTGCTCCGGTAAAATCTTCCAGTTGATATTTTACTTCGCCGATATAGTATTGATATATTGGATTGGTAGGTTCTTTTTCGGCAAGCGTTTTAAACGTATTCTCAGCAGCAGTATAGTTTTCATTTTCAAGATACTTTAAACCATCCTGCACCGTCTGAGCGCGTAAATTATTAAGGAATACCAGTGCAGGTATTATAAGCAAAAACTTTAAGGTTTTCATTTTCACTTTATTTTAAATTATGAGCGTAAAAGTAAATATAGTTATTCTTAAAATAATGTTATTTTTCAGAAGGTAGAGTCAATGAAATTCTCAAGATTCTTCCCTCGGATAAGAGCCAAATTTGAGTAATTCTTTAATAAAGTACGGTTAATCTTTAATCCCTCTACAAATGTTATAATATTCATATGTAATTTATTTTTAATATTGAGTAATTAATTAACTCCTTCTATATAGTATAAAATTATTTTACGATCATAGGTTTAGCACCACTTTTAAGTTCGATCCATCGTTCTGATTGATATTTTGGCAATAAGCCGGACTTGAGGACGATTTTTTGTCCGATCTCTCCGGCTACAAATGCAATAAACCCCATTCCAACATCATTTAATCCTGAGGTACTCACAAAATATAGATCCCGGGTGAATGGATAAAGGCGGTCCTGAAGATTATATTGGTATGGTCGTAAATATCCATGTTGCACTGAATCTTTAGGCCTGGTGATAGCCAATAAATTTGTCGTTTGAAATAATTGTTTATTGGATGACAGATCACTATCGCTTATATCACTGTAATCAATGATCCCAATTGCATCATGATCTAGCTGAATATATTGATAGATCTCATTTTTATTTTGTTTTGCATAAAAATTTCCCGGTAGGGTATCTTTCCCAATGACTTGTAAGAGTTGGCTTGCTATACCGGATTTATTGTTTTCTATAATAAAATGTTTTCCCTTCGCCGGGTTAGATAATAGAGATAAAAAAGACTCATAGGTGTACGCAGTATCAGGAGATTGATTTGAAACTATAAAGGCTAATGCACCGGTCGCGAATTGAATCAATCTTGGATAAATGTTTCTCTGTTTAAAAAAAAGCATTTCTTCCTGACTTAGACTCCTCGTGAGAAATGCAGTCCTTACACTATCGGAGTATAAGGTATTTATTAGCGTATGTTCGGGAACAATCTGTAGCTCAATTTGAGCGTATTTGTAAATGGATTCAAAGATCTGTTTTTCCTGATCTACGATATCTTTAAGATTTTCATCAACAGCTATTTTAATTTTACCCGTAGTAGGACTCACCATATCATAGGGTTTTGATTTACACCCGATGAAGAGTATAAAACAAATGAAGCACAAGGCAAATAATTTAATTATCCTGTTTGACATCGTGATTTAGATCCATAGTGATGTATGGTAAATGTAGTCTCAAATAAAGTTATTAATGTGATTCGATAAGATCTTTTCTCCGGCAAAAAGCAAAAACCGAAATAATCTTTCTTATAATATGCCTTTTTCAAGCTGAAAAAGATCGAAATATTCTCCAACAACCGTATAGAATAAAACCGGCTGCTAAAATCTCACCCCATGGGGATGAAGTAACCTGAGATCTGATTATAAAAAGATAAATCCCGACTACGACATACACGATCCCCAGTAGAATTAAAGACCAGGATTTAATTCTACCGGGCTCGATCATGTTTTTCATTATTTCAAACAATCAAACATTCGATGCGACTATTGCAGTTTGAATGATATAGGTAACGTGAAAGTAACCGGAACTTCACGGCCATTGTTTTTACCAGGTTTCCATTTTGGCATTTCTTTGATTACTCGAACTGCTTCTTCATCACAGCCTCCGCCAATACCCCGTACGATTTTCACATTTGAAATATCTCCGGTTTTAGAAACTACGAACTCAGCAATTACCCGGCCTTGTATCCCGTTTTCTTTTGCAATATTGGGATACTTGATATTGGTTGCTAACCATTTCAATAAAGCTGCGTCACCATCCGGAAACTGCGGCATTTGTTGTACAAATCGTACCGGCTCTTCCGGCTTTTCTTCTTCTATTACAGGAGGAGGAGGAGGAGGTGCCACCACCGGTTCTACCAATGAAGCGTCTACTCCGTTTTCATCTCCTTTTTTCGTTTCAGTAGCAATCTCTTTGTCCTTGAGTTCTTCGATTTTTGGTGGAGGTGGTTCTTCTTCTTTCACTTCCTCATCCTTTTTTACGACCGGTGGTACGAATTTGATTTGATCTTTTATCGGTGGAGGTTCTACTTTAGGAGGAGGTGGTGGAGGTGGTTTTTTTGGATCAATAGGTGGTGCGTCTGCAAGCACTACCTCTTTCATCTCTAAGGCATCTTTTTCTTTTGGTAAGATTCCTTTTATGAATCCTGCAATATTGGGAGTTTCGACAACGAGGACAAAGAATAATGCACCGACAAGAATAGCCCGTGCCATATGCTTGTCATACACGCGCCTTAATACAAAGGCGCCATATGCTTTGTTTCGCTTCTCGAAAACAAGATCGTCGATCGTGTTTTTCATCCAATAAGCCATCGGACTGTTATTTTCTTCCATGTTTATACAAGAATATTACGAGTTTGTGATAAAAAATTATTTTCGGCTCTGTCCTACTCTAATTGCTATAAGCGAATCTATAGGATCATTCGGTTCCAGAATAGCATATCGTGTTACATTATTGATATTCATTTCATCGAGCATATCTACGGTATTTTTCAATTTTGATCCGGGCAATGGTTTGATCATTACGAAAAGTAGGTCTTTATCACCCCATTGTGCCTGTACTTCGCTTTGTCTTCTTTTGATGATTTTGCGTAGCCCATTTGGGCTATAGTCCACACTGTCTAATTCTATAGTCGTATTAGCATCGATAGCATCAGGTGATACATACCAGTATACTTTATTATTATTACCCATCATAAAATTGACCGTTTTAGACATTTTTATTGGTGGTTCTTTTTCCGGTTTATCCTCTTTAGCCGGTTTGTTTACTTCCATTGTTTTAGGTTTGTTGAAAGTAGTAGCCAGGATAAAGAAGGTAATCAATAGAAAACCAAGGTCCACCATTGCAGTAAGATCTACCCGAGTAGATGCTTTTTTCGATCTCTTTTTTTTCCTACCATGACTCTTACCACCAGGATCGGATAAATTCATTTCAGCCATGTTGCAAATTATTTAGTTCGTTAGTTAATAATTTCTTTGTTTTCATTCTTTAGCGGTTCTGGCGGAAGTAATGATATTAAATCGGTTCACTTTTCGGTTTTGCAGTGCCTGGATCACTTGAGCAAAGGCTTTATACTCGGTCGTCTTATCGCCTTTTATAGCAATCCTTAGATTATTGTTTTCTTGTCTTGAAAACAAGATGAGGTCTTCGAGCTGATGCCCTCCTCCCAGCGTATCTAAGGTAAGCCCAGCCTGAGGCGCTGTAGTCCTTTGTTCTGGAGAAAGATCCAGAAATTTGGGAAGTTGATTAATATCCATTCCCCAGATCTCCAGAGTTCTGAAAGCATCTTTTTGCTTATCACTTAAAGGGAACTTGTATTCACTTGCCAATCGATCTAATAATTTTAGCCTGGTAGGTTGATCATCAAGACCAAAGAATACCTTACCATCCGGAGATATCTGCAACATAAGGATATCCCGGTCAGGAATAGGTATTTGAGCAGAGGAAGAAGGAATGTCAATAGCCACCACCTCTTTTGCTCTGAATTTGGTCGTCAAGATGAAGAAAGTCAACAACAGAAACGCCACGTCACACATGGCAGTCATATCTACTGTGGTACTTCTTCTTGGAATCTTTACTTTAGGCATGATTAATGATTAGCATTAAAGTTTTGTGCAACACTATAACCGGCTTCATCTATTCCATAAGTTAGTTTATCGATCCTTACTGTAAAATAATTATAGAATATAATAGCAATCGCTGAGGTAGATATACCCAATGCCGTATTAATCAAGGCTTCTGAGATACCTGTGGACAATGCAACCGCATCAGGTGCACCTGAAGTCGCAATCGCGGAGAATGCTCTGATCATCCCGAATACTGTACCTAATAGTCCTAATAAGGTTGCTACCGAAGAGATCGTAGCCAGGATGATAAGGTTTCGTTCCAGCACAGGCAATTCCAGTGCAGTAGCTTCTTCTATTTCCTGTTGAATGGCCAGAACTTTTGTTTCTTTAGCCATGCCAGGCATTTTTTCTACTTCGGTATACTTATGCAGTCCTTCACGTATCACATTAGCAACTGAACCCCGTTGAACGTCACATTCAGCAGTAGCTCCAGCCAGGTCGTGCCTGTCTAGTAGATTTTTAATTCTACGCACGAAAGCAGGAATATTACCTTTTCCTTTAGCTGCCGCGATCGTAAAGAATCGTTCAATGATGACAGCTAATACGATAAACATTAACGACATCAATATAGGAACCAATGGGCCTCCTTTGTACATCATCCCAAGATAATTACCGGGAATGGGTGCTCCTTTATTATTGCCGCCTTCAAAATTGCTGGGATCACCTAAAATGGTTTTAAATACTGTAATCCCAACGGCTAAAGCGATAGGAATAAGTATAGCTGCAAAAATTGCACTGAAGTTGCTCGAACCTTTGACTTTTTCTACTTCGATTTCTTGATTGCTCATACTACTAGTTTAAATTTAATGGTTTAATAATAATGTTTTGAAAAATGAAAAGTTATTAAAGAATTTTGATTTAAAACTGAATATTGCATCTATAGGTACCAGATGACAATATATAGGCGTTGTGGTGTGTGATTGACTAATTATTAACATAATTTTTGAAGGGATAAATCTAATAAATTTTGTTGTTCAAATCATTTTTTTACAAAACTTAATAGAAGATCTAATTCAATTTTTAACAATAATTTCCTGCAAATCACTGATTTCTCCTTCAAAACGTGCGTCAAACAACAGAGATGCTTCAATATCTGCGCAAAACATAATCAAATATGATGCAAACTATATCTTGTTAGCCTTTAGCCTGTAATATATTTAGCTAATTGATCAATCGTAAATTTTTGATTATCAATAATAGTGCGAACGACATCGCTAATCGAAATGACACCAGCTATATTTTCATTTTCCATCACAGGTAAATGACGGATGTGTTTATCGGACATCAGACTCATACAATCCTCTATACTTTGATCTGGAGTTACAAAATAAGGATTGGGAGTCATTAATTCACTTACCGGTGTGTCCTTGGATGTCTTTCCTTTAAGTACTATTTTCCTTGCATAATCCCGTTCAGTGAAAATACCGACAAGTTTAGCTCCATCGACCACTAATAAGCCTCCAACATTTTTATCATTCATGATTAGTAATGCTTCAAAGACCGTATTCTCTCCATGGACTGTATATACGTTTGAACCTTTGGCTTTGAGAATATCTTTCACTTTGGTTGTCATCCTGTAAGGTTTTTAAATGATAGATGATAAATATACATTATAAAATAGATATACCAAAGCGATGCAATGAAGCAGATGATAATTTAGTGATGAGTTTAGTCTGACAGATTACAATTGAAATAGCAAATCAGGGAAAAGTCCGAGGATCACCAATAGAGTAGAAAGTAAAATGATGGAAATTAATATTCGTCGATCAAAATTAAAAGTTTGTTCGACCTGTGGTTGCAAATACATGGCTATAACTATTTTAAAATAATAATAGACTCCCACCAGGGAAAACAAAATAGCTACAACGGTAAGTGCATTCAAACCAGCAGACATGGCCTGAGTAAAAATCATGTACTTTCCCATGAAGCCGGCTAATGGTGGAATACCGGCTAATGAAAATAAACAAATACTGATGCAAAAGGCAAGGACAGGATGTGATTTACCAAGGCCATTAAAAGATTTTATTTCAATGAATCCAGCTGTTTTCTCCATAGCATAAATCACAGTAAATAAAGCAAGAGAAGCTAACAGGTATGCTACTAAACCATACACTAAGACTTTCTGCGTATCACTTTGAATATAAATCATTGGGATCAAAAGATAACCGGCCTGTGCGATGCTCGAATAAGCAAGTAATCTTTTGGCTGAAGAAGGATAGTTCGCTAAAATATTTCCGATTATGATTGAAAGTATACTACAGATAAGCAGGATGGTAACCATACTATGATGTGTAGGATCACTGGTCAGTACCAGGAATCGGTATAGTCCGGCGAATGCAGCAAGTTTTACTGAAGTAGACATGAACGCAGTAAATTCTGTAGGAGATCCTTCATATACATCCGGTGTCCAGAAATGAAATGGTACGGCAGAGACTTTGAAACAAAGACCGATAAGAGTGAGGATAATGCCTATAGGTAATAAAGAAGGTATCGTCATGTGATGAGAGGTCACCAGCGTCTGAATTTCATTCATGTGAAAGCTGCCGGTAGCACCATAGATTAAAGCAATTCCAAACAGCAAAAATCCAGTTGCCATTGAGCTTAACAGAAAATATTTTACTCCAGCTTCAATAGAGCCGGCCTCATGCCTGTGACTTGCTGCTAATACATACAGTGGAATAGATAAGATTTCAATTCCTAAAAACAGAATTACTAAATGATTAAAAGATATCATGAAGAGACCTCCGACGGCGGAGAAAAAAATTAAAGCAAGTTTTTCAAATCCATATTCATGCAATACCGTATCACGGCTAAAGGCGAAAAACCAGACAAATAATATAAACAACAATACAAAGAAATAAATAGAAGAAAATCGATCGAGGGAAATCATTTGGTTGAAATACGAACCCGAAATCCCCCAATAATACAATCCCGATATCATGGCAACGACGATTCCGACCAATAAAACAAAAGGAAGCATTTTTTTAAGGTCGAACATCGCCCCTACGAGTGAAAGTATTCCAAGACCTGATAAAATATAAATCGTATTCATTTTTATAATATCAATTGATCTTGAGGTTAGCGATATTCAATAGGTTATCTACAGCCTGCTCTGATATATTCATAATTAAAGAAGGAAACACACCCAACAACAGGATTAATAAACCCAATAAAACCAAAATGACTTTTTCGCGGATGCTCAGCGGTTCAAAAGAAGGTTGCCCCGTGTTCACATCACCCAACATGGTTTTTTGATACGCTCTCAGCATATAGGTAGCACCCAGAATGATACTGAATCCGGCCAATATACCTGCTACGGCATTCCAACGGAATATTGAATTAATGAGTAGAAATTCACCTACAAAACCGCTCGTTAACGGTAATGCTATACTCCCTAACATTGTAATCATAAATGCGGAAGCAATAAAAGGTGACTGAAGACGAATACCGCCCATGTCTGCGATCTCTAATGTTTTGGTCCGTCTCCATAGAATTTCAGCAATGTAGAACAAAGCCACCACGATAATTCCATGACTGACCATTTGCAATAAAGCACCCTGGATACCAATTTTAGTATTCGTAAACATACCGGCTGATATCAATCCTACGTGTGCTATTGAAGAATAAGCAAAAAGTTTTTTCAAATCGGTTTGCACCAACGCTATACAAGAAGCATAAAGTACACCAGCAATGGAAAGTACTATAGCAAGTTTTCCATATGCTACTACGCCTAATGGTACCATAGGCAATAACCAACGAATGACTCCGTAGGTGCCCATTTTGAGCATTATGCCTGATAATAACATTGTCCCCTGAGCAGGGGCCATGGTATAGGTTTCGGGTTGCCAGGTATGCAATGGGAATATGGGCATCTTAATGGCAAAAGCAAGAAAAAGTCCAAGGAATAAAATTCCCTGTGTACTTGAGTTTAAAGACTTTGCCGTTTGATATAAAACCTGGATATCAAAACTATGTGGGGCAGGGGTATGCTGATAGATGTAAATAAATGCCATCAGCATAAATAAACTTCCCGTCAATGTATAGATGAAAAACTTTAAAGTAATTCGACCGCGTTCCTGACCTCCCCATCGTAAACAAATAAAATAAATCGGAATTAGAGCCAACTCCCAGAAAATATAAAATAAAAATCCATCTTTTGAAATAAATACACCTATCAAGGCTGCTTGCATAAATAAGATCAAAGCATAAAATGAAGATGTTTTGACATTAGATTCATCCCGATGTACAGACCATATAATAAATGGAATTAATAAACCAGTCAGTAAGACCAGGATCATACTGATACCATCTATACCGACATGAAAATCAGAATGCAGATAACTGATCCATGAAATGGAATAATCCAATAGAGTAGTTTGATTGCCCACCAGAGAATTAGCAGCAAATAGGACAAGGCCTAATTCTACCACTCCAGCAAACAAAGAAAATGCACGTGCACCAGTAGCATTTAAAAACAGGACTAGAAGGGCTGCTACCAGGGGCCAAATGATCAAACTCACTGCTATCATGCACTAAAAAATTTAGAGGCTATCAAAACTCCTATGATCCCAATGATCATACTAAGAATATACTGAGTAATTAATCCGGATTGAATAAATCTGAATTTGGAACTGCTTTCCCGGACAATAAATCCATAATCATTCACGATGCCATCTATCCACCTGACATCAATGACTCGATATAAGAATCCTGAAATTTTTTGCAAAGGCTGAGTAACAACAGCCTCGTAGATTTGATCCACATAAAATTTTTGGCTTAACACGTTTTGAACAAATCCCCTTGGAACTGCTAATAATTTGTTGACATCAATTTTTGAAATAAAATAGTTGTAAGCAAGGCCTATCGCACCGATGGCGAGTAAAATGGCTATTCCCATAGTCATGAGTTCTTCACTATGACTTAGTTCATTGAGCGGAAGGATCTTTGAAGATTCGGTAAAAACCGGCAAAAGGAATTCATGAAGTTTTTGCTGTCCTCCAAATACTTGCGGGAAATTAAGAAAACCTCCAAACGTTGCTAATGCTGCCAATAAAATCAATGGCATAGTTATCGTCAAGGGTGATTCGTGAATATGATCCACAGGCTTTCTTAGTTTGCCCCAAAAAGTGAGAAAGACTAATCTAAACATGTAAAAAGCTGTGAGCATGGAAGAGATCGAAGCCAATACCCAAATGAGTTTATTCGTTGTAAATAAATTCATTAGTATTTCATCTTTGGAAAAGAAACCTGAGAATGGTGGAAGTCCACTAATGGCTAATGCACCTAATAAAAAAGTCAGACTGGTAATCGGCAATAATTTACGAAGACCACCCATATTCCTGATATCCTGTTCGCCATGTAATGCATGTATCACACTTCCTGCTCCGAGGAATAGCAATGCTTTGAAAAAAGCATGAGTCATCATATGGAATAAGCCTGCTGAATATGAATGGTTGCCAACTGCAACAAACATGAGACCCAATTGACTTATAGTAGAATAGGCTAGTACTTTTTTAATGTCATTTTGTTTCAATGCTATTAAAGCTGCCATCAATGACGACGCTACTCCTATGGTCATCACCACCTCTGAAATAAATGGAGATAAAGAAAACAGGATATTATTTCTTGCAATCAAATATATCCCGGCTGTAACCATGGTCGCTGCATGTATCAAAGCGGAAACCGGAGTAGGACCCGCCATCGCATCAGGAAGCCAGGTATGCAACGGTATCTGAGCACTTTTACCAATAGCACCAATAAACAAACAAAGTGTAATCCAGGTCAGGTTTGGGTGAATACCCGTTGTAGAATTCTGTAATGCGGTGGCATTAACTTCTGCAATTTGTAATGTTCCATAATGTATAAAGATTAAAAACATTCCGATGATCAAACCAAGATCTCCGATCCGGTTCATTACAAAAGCTTTTTTAGCTGCATTATTATAGTCCGTATTTTTATACCAGAATCCAATCAGTAAATAAGAACTAAGTCCCACACCTTCCCAGCCGATAAACAAGATGAGGTAATTGGATCCCATCACCAGCAACAGCATGAAAAAGACGAATAAATTGAGATAAGCAAAAAATCGGTTGTATCCTTCATCTCCATGCATATAACCTATAGAATAAACATGTATCAAAAATCCTACACCGGTGATCACTAGCATCATCAGGCTGGTTAATGGATCAGCTATTAATGAAAAAGGAACTTTGAATGTATCGACCGAAATCCAATTAAAATACTGAAACTCTTCTTGACCCGAAGTACGGATGGAATTAAAAAGTAAAATTGAAAACAGAAAAGAAACTAAAATGGTACCGCAACCAATCAGGGAGGCGACCCCTTCTGGTAATCGACGCCCTGCCAGAATCAGGATGATAAATCCCAGTAAAGGGAGTAGTGGGGTTAATCCGATCAATGTATTACCTGTCATCACCATTTTAATTTATTGAAGACATCTATATTCGTAGTTTTAGCATGATGAAATGCAACGATCAGGATTGCCAACCCTACTGCTACTTCAGCTGCGGCTACCGCCATAATAAAAAATACAAACAATTGCCCATTGGCATCGCCATAATATCTTGAAAATGCCACTAATAACAAGTTGACGGCATTGAGCATAAGTTCAATACACATAATCAGAATGATAAGATTTTTACGAATCATAATGCCGGTCACTCCAATACTAAATAAAATAATACTTAATACGAGGTAATGGTTGATCGTGATACCGGATAATACAGTTTGGTCTACTTCATTCATTCAGGATCATTTAGATTCAATAGTTTGGTTGGGGTCTTTAGTTTTACCCAGCATCACAGCTCCTGCCATGGCAGCGAGTAATAATATGGAAACAGCTTCAAATGGTAATAAATATTCCTTTAACATGAACTTTCCAAGATTTTTTACACCACCTATCTGGCCATTTGCAGTAATATTTATTTGGTTGTTGTCTATACGTGAAATAGCACCGAATAAAATCATTCCCAGTATTCCGGCAACTACTATTCCGAATATCATTTGCCGTGGTATTCGATTTGGTTCATCTGCTTTATTTAAATTGAGCATCATTAAAGTATATAATAAAAGTACCATAATAGCTCCGGCATAAACAATTACATGAGAAACAGCGAGGAAGGTGGCTCCCAGTAGAAGGTAATGGCACGCAATACAGAAAAAAGTAATTACTAAAAGAATGACATTATACACCGGTGTCCTGAGAAAAATCACCATAAGCGCACTTACAATGGCGAGTAAGGAAAGAAAATAAAACGATGCCGTAATCATATTATTGAATTGCTTGTGGATTGCCTTTTGAAAGTGCAGGTGGATTCAATTTATTATGTAATGGTCCCTGAAGAGTTTTGAAGGCTTTGACTTCCGGAGTTTGTCGCTTAGAAACATCAATCCTTGCGTTGATAGGTTCTACCAATTTGTCTTTACCATAGATAAAGTTATTTCGATCAAAATCGGTCACTACTATCCTGTCGGTAAGAAAGATTGCTTCTTTAGGGCATGCTTCTTCACACAGGCCACAGAAGATGCAACGAAGCATATTGATTTCATACACCGTAGCATATTTCTCTTCCCTGTATAATGATTCTTCTCCTTTTTTTCGCTCTCCGGCTTCCATCGTGATTGCTTCTGCCGGACAAGCTACTGCACAAAGACCACAAGCTGTGCACCGTTCTGCACCATTATCATCTCTTTTTAATACATGCAGACCTCTATATACAGGACTAAAAGGACGTGTTACTTCAGGATAAGAAATGGTAGATTTTTTCTTAAATAAATGTTTAATCGTAATCATAATGCCACTCCAAATGGCAGGTAAATACAATTTTTCCATCGTATTCATTTTCTTGCCGGTAACATTAATTGATCTGTTGGTTAGTGATTTCATTCCTGCTTTTTTAAAAATTATAGGATCATGATGAGCCCGGTAATTAAAATATTAATCAAGGCAAGAGGCACTAAAATTCTCCATCCAAGATGCATTAATTGATCATACCTGAATCTGGGGATCGTCCATCGGATCCACATGAAGAAAAATATGAAGAATATTATTTTGATCAATAAGGCAAAAACTCCGAGTATAGTAATGAAATTGTGGCTTAATCCAAGATCATTCATAAACGGGAAATTAAAACCACCAAAATACAAGGTCGCAATGGCTGCTGATGAAATAAACATATTAATATATTCAGCAAACAAATAGAAACCCAGTTTCATGCTGGAGTATTCCGTGTGATACCCTCCTACCAATTCTGTTTCAGATTCCGGTAAGTCAAATGGTGTCCGGTTGCACTCGGCAAAAGCACAAATGATAAAGATTAGAAAACCGAGAGGTTGTTTGATAATATTCCATACTTGCCAATGACCATTGCTGCCACCAGTTTGCTGTAAAGCAATTTCATGAAGACTAAGGGTGCCGGTGGTCATGATTAAAGCAATAATGGCCAGACCCATTGCAAGTTCATAACTGATCATTTGGGCAGAAGCCCGTATAGCTCCCAGAAGTGAAAATTTATTGTTAGAAGCCCAACCTCCAATCATAATGCCATATACACCGATAGAAACAATACCGAAGAGATATAAAACGCCAAAATCGAAATCTACTATTTGAAGGTTATATATATGGGTAGATGTCTGGATCGTATTTCCCCAGGGTATAACTACTCCAGCCATCAAAGCTGTCGTCATCGCGATACACGGACCCACAATAAATAAGAGTTTATTGGATACGTTCGGGATGATCTCTTCTTTCATAAACATTTTAAGACCATCCGCCAGCGGTTGAAGTAAACCAAAAGGTCCTGCTCTATTCGGACCTATCCGATCCTGGATAAAAGCAGCGACTTTACGCTCTGCATAAGTAGACCAGATAGCAGCAACAAGCGTAACCGTAAAAACGCATAGTACTAATATCAGTTTATATATAATGAATGAACTCAAGATTGCGGTGTGTTTTTAAGTGAATCAAGTGTCCTACCAATTTCAAATTTAATCTGCCTGTCCAGCTCAAGTTTTAAAGTCTGCATATCTGACATCTCGTAATGATTTTGACTGATCACAGATGTGATATCAATATGTCTGGGACCTTCGACAGTCCAATCACTAAGTTGCTTTTTCTCAAACCGACATTCATTACAAATGAATTCAGTTACTTCAGCATATTGATCTTTACGCGCGGTAACTCTTAATATTTCTTCGTCTTTAGTCCACAATACTACTTTGCCACAACATTTGTCACAGGATCTGTGTGCGTCAAGGGGATTAGTATACCAAACTCTGCTTTTGAAACGGAATGTTTTATCAGTTAAAGCACCCACTGGACAGACATCGATCATATTACCGGAAAAATCATTTTCAACTACATTTTGAATATAGGTACTGATTTCAGAATGATCTCCTCTAAACATTACTCCATGCACTCTTTTATCCGTCAATTGATCAGCTACATAAGTACACCGGTAACATAATATGCACCGTGTCATATGTAATTTAATATTGTCGCCAATATCTATTTTTTCAAAGGTGCGGCGATCTTCTTCATATCGGGTTTTAGCGAGACCATGCTCATAGGCAAGATTTTGAAGATCACATTCACCGGCCTGATCACAGATAGGGCAATCCAGCGGATGATTCAGTAATAAAAATTCAACAATCCCTTTTCTGGCTTCAAGCACTTCTGGAGAAATCAGATTTTCTACTACCATTCCATCCTGGATCGGTGTTGAACAGGAAGCTACCAATTTAGGCATTGGTCTGGGGTCTTTAGCAGAATTCTGAGCTATTCTCACCAGACATACCCGGCATTTGCCACCACTTTCTTTTAATGAAGTGTAGTAGCACATCGCCGGTGGTACACTTGGACCCCCAATCATTCGAGCCGCCTGCAGTATACTCGTATTGGCAGGTACTTCTACTTCTATTCCATCTATGGTTACTTTAGGCATCGTTGATTATGCTTTTATATTTTTATCATGCTGATACTAACATGGCTGAAATACTATTATGATTAATATCCATGACCTCACTCCGATGTGTGACATGGTATTCAAATTCTGGTCTGAAATGACGAATGGCAGCTGCTACAGGCCATGCCGCAGCTTCACCAAGTGGACATATCGTCTTGCCTTCTATTTTCTTTGCAACATCGACCAATAAGTCAATATCACTCATCTTGCCCTGGCCATGTTCCAGCCGGAATAATACTTTTTCCATCCAACCTGTTCCTTCACGGCATGGACTACATTGTCCACAGGATTCGTGATGATAGAATCTTGCCAGGGTCCATAAATTTCTCACAATGCAAGCAGTTTCATCATAAACAATAAAACCTCCTGAACCTAACATAGTGCCAGTTATAAACCCACCTTCTGCTAATGATTCATAGGTCATTAATCTCGGTGTGCCTGCAGCTGTCTTTAAAATTAAATCAACAGGTAGGATAGGTACGGAACTACCTCCGGCAATAACTGCTTTTAGTTGTTTCCCATCTTTTATTCCTCCACAGTAATCATCGCTATAAATAAATTCTTCTACAGGTAAGCCGAGTTCTATTTCATAAACTCCGGGTTTGTTAATATGTCCGCTGGCAGAGATTAATTTAGTGCCTGTACTTTTCCCTACTCCGATCTCAGCATATTTTTCACCACCCAGTTGAATGATGGGAACTACGGCTGCAAGAGTTTCTACATTATTGACCAGTGTAGGACAATTGTATAAGCCCATAACCGCTGGGAAATAGGGAGGTTTTAATCTTGGATTACCACGGTTACCTTCTAAAGATTCAAGTAATGCGGTTTCTTCCCCACAGATATAAGCACCTGCGCCAGGATGTACATATAGATCTAAAGAAAAACCAGAATTTAAAATATTTTCTCCAAGGAATCCAGCTGCTTTAGCTTCAGCCAAAGCTTTTTCTAAAATGGGGAATATCCATTTGAATTCTCCTCTCATGTAGATATATGCTTTGTGAGCACCAATTGCATAAGCTGTTATAATCATTCCTTCAATCAGGAGATGGGGAATTTTTTCTAACAGGTACCGGTCTTTAAACGTACCTGGTTCACTTTCATCCGCATTACAAACTAAATAAATCGGTTTACCTGATTTGCGATCAAGGAAAGTCCACTTTAACCCGGTAGGGAAACCTGCTCCGCCTCTTCCTCGTAAACCAGAAGCCTTTACCTGTTCGGTTACCTGATCCGGAGTAAATGTGCTAAATGCTTTTTCTAACGCACTATATCCCCCATGTTGCCGGTAAATATCTATGGTTTCTATACCCGGGATATCGATATTATGAAGAAGAAGTTTTTTACTCATGCTGGTTCAATAATTATTTATTTGACCATTGTTTAAGCAGATGATCAATTGAAGATGGAGTAAGGTTTTCATAATAATGTTCTCCCACTTGCATCATAGGCGCCGTTCCACACGATGCCAGGCATTCAACAGTCTTTAATGTAAACAGGCCATCGGCAGACGTTTCGCCAATATCAATATTCAATTTGTGTTTTAAATAATTAATAATCTTATCCGCTCCATTCAGTCCACAAGGCCCGGTCTGACAAACTTCGAGCATATATTTTCCAACCGGTTGAAGATTAAACATAGAATAAAATGTTGCTACTTCATAAACTTCGACAGGAGCGATTTTTAAAATTGAAGCAACATAATCCATTGATTCAGGACTCAACCAGCCGCCAAATTCGTTTTGAGCCAGGTGTAATAAAGGTATTAAAGCTGATTTATGCTTGCCTTCAGGGTATCGAATAATAATCTCATTAACCAAGGCCATTGTGGCAGGTGAAAACTCTGATTTAGCCGATGTAGAAGTGCTTATATGGATATGGTTATTCATGCTTTTACTTCTTGTTTCATGCGTCCAATTCACCGGCTATTACATTAAGGCTACTCATGGTAAGAATAGCGTCTGATATTGTTGACCCTTTAATCATTTCAGGGTATGCCTGGTAAAAGATAAAACAAGGTCTGCGAAAATGTAATCTATAGGGTGATCTGCCTCCATGACTAATAATATAAAATCCTAATTCACCATTAGCACCTTCCACGGAATGATACACTTCACCTGCAGGGATTTCTGACTCACCCATTACTATTTTAAAGTGATAAATAAGGGCCTCCATATTTTCATAAACATCCTCTTTATTGGGCAAATAAAATTTAGGAATATCGGCATGAAACGGACCTGAAGGTAATTTGTCAATGGCCTGCCTTATGATACTAAGGCTTTGCCACATTTCTTCTTGTCTTATATTGAAACGATCATACGTATCTCCATTACTGGCTACTGGAATCTTAAAGTCAAAATCTTCATAACTTGAATATGGATTCATAGCTCTTACATCATAATCTATTCCGGCCGCCCGAAGGGTAGGACCTGAAAAACTATAGGCTAACGCGTCTTCAGATGAAATAGCACCAACCCCTACCGTACGATCAATGAATATCCTATTACGCTGTAATAATTTTTCAAATTCTTTCAAGGCAAGTGGAAATTCTATTAAAAATTTATTGAGTTTAGCCCAGGCTACCGGCGTAAAATCCCTTTCAAATCCCCCTATCCTCCCGAGATTAGTGGTCAATCGACTTCCGCATACTTCTTCATAAATTTCATATACCAATTCTCTATGCTGAAACAGATAGACGAAACCAGTTAAAGCTCCAGTATCAACTCCGAGTACACTATTACAAATCAAATGATCGGTAATCCTGGCGAGCTCCATCAATATGACACGTAAATATTGAACACGCTTGGGAATATCCGCTTTGATTAATTTTTCGACGGCCATTTGATAGCCAATATTATTAATAGGTGCGGAACAATAATTAAGCCTGTCTGTTAATGGTGTGATTTGATAATATGGACGGTGTTCAGCTATTTTTTCAAATGCGCGGTGGATATATCCTATAGTTGGTTCAGCGCGGACTATTTTTTCTCCATCCATGGTCAATACATTCTGAAAAATCCCATGGGTAGCCGGATGGGTAGGGCCAAGATTAAGTTTGGTGAAATTTTCTTCTCCCGGGATTATTTTGGTATCAGATGGTAAAAGGTCAATCATGGTATCAATTTCTATCTGCCAAACATTTTATCTTCCTTATCAGTCCTGATCTGGTCTTCCAAAGGAAATTCTTTTCTCATCGGAAAGGCAATCATAGTTTCAACATTGAGTATACGTCGTAAATCAGGATGACCTTCAAAATGAATTCCATAAAAATCATACGCTTCCCGTTCCATCCAATTTGCAGACTTAAATACTGAAGTTAAACTACGCACTGTTGGAGATTCTTCGGAAAGATAGGTTTTTAGACGGATTCGGATATTATTGGAAAGGCTATGTAATTGATACATTACTGCAATTTGACTTTTATCGGGATAGTGAATGCCGCACAGCGTGGTGAGATATTCGAATGAAAATTCAGGATGATTCTTCAGGGCAGCAATTACCGGAATAATGGAATCAGATTGAATCGTTACAACTTCAAAATCATATTGAGTTTCTGTTTCCAATATTGCATCACTAAACTGCTCTCGTAAAAAACCTAATATCTTACCGATTTCAATCATTGTTATTATTCTATCCCGTATTTATTGAGCATAGCTTTATATTCTTCAGAATCTCTTCTACGAAGGGACTCTGATTTTACAAGGCGTTGTATATTGAGAATCCCATCTATAATTTGTTCAGGCCTGGGAGGACAACCCGGTACATAAACATCTACTGGAATGATTCTATCAATACCCTGGAGAACACTATATGTATCGAAAATGCCTCCACTGCTGGCGCAGGCACCTACAGCTATGACCCATCGTGGTTCAGCCATTTGTTCATAAACCTGTCGAAGTACAGGTCCCATTTTTTTGGCAATAGTCCCCATCACCATTAAAAGATCTGCTTGCCGGGGAGAAAAACTTAATCGTTCGGAGCCAAACCGAGCCAGGTCATAATGAGCAGACATAGTAGCCATAAATTCAATTCCACAACATGATGTTGCAAATGGTAATGGCCAAATTGAATTAGCACGGGCAAGACCTACTACTTTACTAAGATTAGTTGCAAAAAAACCTTCACCTTCGAGTCCTTCGGGTTTTGGAACAAGTATAAGATCAGTGGTCTTGGTGTTATTCATTTAATTTGATGAAATAATTTGAAGGTGTTCAATTGGTCCATTTTAAAGCACCTCTTTTTATGATGTAAATAAATCCTATAAACAAAATGGCTATAAACACGAGCATTTCCACAAAACCCTGAATGCCCAATTCTTTAAAATTGACTGCCCAGGGATACATGAAAATAATCTCTACATCAAATAATACAAAAAGAATAGCAACAAGAAAATACCGGATAGGCATAGGATTTCGGGCATTGCCTTGTGCTTCGATGCCACATTCAAATGATTCTAATTTAATTTGAGTTTTTCGACTTGGTCCCAATTTATGGGTAATGAACATGGTAAGACTTACAAATCCACCTGCAAAAATCAACATGAACATCATGGGTAGTAACTGAATGAATTCCGCCTTATTCATATACTTAATTTCGAGGAAGCAAATTTCACGTTTATTATTTAGTTTACAAAGAATAAAGTCAAATAAATCAATAAGTAAGCTGGAAAATCAGGTTTTGCTGGAAAACACAGTATTGTTTTTATCGTGATTTGCTTTTAAATCATAAAAAATGATTAAAACAAATTTTATTTATAGTTAGTCCCTGATGGCCAAACTTTTGGTGTTACTTCAGGTTAGTGATTCTTATGAACGATAATATGAAAAAAAAAAGCCCGAACTTGAAGAACAAATCCGGGCAGAAGACTAAGGTCTCAAAATAAGAAAACTACTTCTTTATAAACGATTACAAACATGCTTTAGCAGTCCGTATGTTAAAATATCTATATTTAAAGTTGCACTTTTTGCAACTATTTCAGTATTAAAGTTCTGATAATCACTACTTAATGATTTAAATGTAACAAATATTTTGCCAGATTTGGTTTGACATTAACATTTATTTACATATATTTTAATAAAGTATTTATATCATATTATTTTACAATAAAATATAGGTTATATAAACCAATAATATAAAATTGAAAAAAATCGGATCATAACATATTAAATTTTATTTAATATATAAAAGGCATAAATTATTTCTTTAACTTAAAGTGAAATATAGCTTCAATATGATAATGGTATCATAGTCAGTAGAATGAATATCAATTGATATTTCTATTACCTGTTTTTTGATTGAAGTTCCTGGATAGAAATTAATTTGTACACCCGTATACTCCCTATTTGCATTACCAATTGATCCAGATAGGGTAAAATGATCTGATTGGTATCTACTTTACGGCTGTCCGAGTATAAAAAACTTGCCCGCCTATGAAGAATCATATCATCCATCCATCCCTTCGGCAATTCATCTTTGTCAAGAACGTAACCTTGTTTGTCAATAGTGTATGGTTTTACGGTGCCGGTATTATCATTTAATATTATGCATATACTATCTCTAGGGACTGCATCTGTAAGTTCCTTACTATGATAAAACCAATCTACATTGTAACTATTTCGGTCAATACTCCAATATTCCCTGTTTACATAAGGGTAAACCAAACCGGGCATTATTGCTAAACACAATACTGAAATATACCTGGTCATTTGATGTTTCCACAATAAACTTAAACCTCGTAGTATAACCAGGTGTAAAAAAACCAGGAATGGCAACATGTAATAATCATGTATTCTGGCAATCATATTGACTTCATATAAATAGAAAAGAATAACTAAAATTCCTCCGATAGCTAATATTCTGTACAGACCTGACATGTTACGTAAGCTTATAGGAAGGGAAATCAAGCCCAGAATAAATACCAAAAATATTACAGGGTTGATGAGTTCACCTGGAAGCCATCGATCAATCGTATTGATGAAATAAGATTTTAATTCTGTAACATCCAGTACACCAAATACACCTGATAAAACTCCCATACTTTGCCATGACCTTATTGCATAAATATACCACAGTGCCACAGGTAACGAAAAAATCATCAATGTAAAAATTGATCTCAAGAGCAACGCATTGGACTTTCCATGGTTTACATATTCCCTGATTGCTATTAAGAATGGAATAATACCAAATATGATATAAGGCAGTTTACATAAACCTGCCAGGCATAACATACCTGCACTCCAAATAAAATGCCTAAACTGATTTTGCCGGTAATATTGAACTGCAAAGGCCATCATCCAGATTTGACCGGTCATTGCCCAAATGTCAGACATGGGATTGAGAGTATAATAATAAAAAACAGGAGCAAGACTCATAATCCAGGCCCCACAAGATGCTAATAGCTCATCTTCAAAAATTTGCTTACTAAGAAAATAAAACCCTAGTAATGCCAGACACCCAACTAAAAACATAGTCATTCGGGTTACCAGGATATTTTCTCCAAATAATCTTTCCAGCTGTGCAATGATCCATTGCATTAAAGGGAATTCATAGCGTAGAATATTGTCGTCATGACCCAGGTTATGCGCAGGAATACGAGGATTCAGTATATTATTATCGTAGCGATAAAAGTTTCGGATATTCCATTGGTTTTGCATTTGCCGCCAGGTATGAATACCGATTAAGTCCTTTTTAAATATCGAGCTGTGAAGACAAAGACTCGTGAGGAAAGTAAAAAGTAATATGAATTTATAAGGTTTCAGTGAATTAGAATTAATAGTAAAAATACTAAAGTAGGTATTTCAAATATTATTATGTCACTCCCAGATACTACTTGGCTAGTTGAAAGGGAAAAATAAGGATCTAATCAACATTCCTTTTTTGTTCCGGATTCATAACTTGAGTATAGCCCAATTTGATCTTTATGGTGTGCTGAATATCAATACAGATTAAACCACGCGGTACTTTTATTCCGGCTTTGTCGAGTTTTCTCTGAAAAGTCCTCAGGCTAAAACCAAGTTCATCTGCCATTTGACTTTTAGTAATTGCGTTCTTGTTCATTTGACGTTGAATTGAGTTGTTCTGTGTCGAATATTATTCGACCAAGGTCAAACAAAATAGAGTTCTTGTTTTTATCAAAAAGACTAACTTATGGAATTATGTTTTTATATAAAATGTACACAATTTTAGTATAAAGCGTTGTAAATTAGTATTATATAAAATTATTTACTTTTAAAATTGGTACTAATTTTATGGGCATAAAACTGCATTTTCTGAAACCCGCAATATGATACATTTATTGTAAGACCAAAAAATCAACCAGCTTTTTATGCACTTTTAAAATTGTTTTTTAGCTCTAAGACAGCACCATATCCACACTCAAGTCTGAACTTTTTCCGGATAAGACTTTCAGATAAAACATTTACTTCAGGTGGGAAATTTACATGATTCAGTTTCATTTAATTAACGTGACAACTCCTAACAGTTCCAGTCGACAATTTAGAGCATTTGGAAACAAATTTCTCCTTGTAAATATTGTCTTTAAATTTACAAATTACTTAAGTGCCTTACTAAATAACCCTTGTGTCTGGAGTAGTTCATATCAATCATCGGGAAACACATCCTGTATTTCTTTCAATAAAATCATTCTAAAATCATGGATAGGAGTATTGTAATATTCTCTTTGCCGATGCTTAAAAAGTAGGCGCGATTAAACTCAGAAGTTTATAGTATGATTTAGGATTCGCTACAAGTTGAATTTTAAAAAATGAATTGTGCTAATCATAATAAACCAAGTAAAATTTGGTGCTTGTATATACTTTTTAAAAAGAACTTCATCCATGGATAATCGATCCTGAAAGGGTATTTCGGAGCCGCGATAACCTGTTTATATTAGTCTCATTGGCTAAAGGTCTGATTGATTAGTGACGGGAAAGCTAGGTTGGAGATTAAATATATTTTGAGTAATCAATAATTGGTCAATTGAAGGCTTATTAGTACTTGATCTTTTCTTTATTTGGATCACATGGACGATATCATACATGTTAGTCGATTATTGTAAAAATGAAGTTGTATTGAACTTGGAATTTGAATATGACAGTAAATACTAAGTATAGTCTCAATTATTATAATGTGTTTACAACATTCTTATCTCTATGAATAAATACATTCTTAGTTTGATTGTATTGACCATTTCAAATCATTAGTTATGTTTTTCATGACATCTTGTGTCATCTCACGCCAATTTATGCAATTCATAATTTTTCTCTTGCATTTCGGTTGAGCTGAATCTATCTTAGACTTATAATTATATTAAGGTATGACACACTACGTTTTTAAAGAATTAAATATTAAAAGATGGAAACCACCAGAGCTGATTTTTTCTAATTGTAATTTATTAATGATGATAGTAAGAATAAATAAATGGAATTTTGGAAATGGATATTTTAAAAACCATAGGTAAATATTTAAGTGTTTAACAACGGAAATTCGTGTATATTTTTAAAGGCGATAAATTAAAATATAAATTGAACACCCTGTAAAATTGGACTTTATTAAGATTAGAACGGTCCGAATTTTATTTATTTTGAATGTCAAGGCCTTAAAAAGATTATATTCTTCATTGAACGAACTAGTTATTAAACAGATATGCTAACTTGAAAAAATTAAATTATTTATTAACAATTGAATCATGATTACGCTGCAATTACTGCAAATTTATAATAACTATGAAGGAAGCGGAGAACAGTTTGTCAGATTCGGATCGGAGGAAGAGAAAGAAATATTGGATTATGACAACTGGGTTTTAATTGAGGAATTTATACATGATATTCATTTATTGAAGATAAATCCTGGATTTAAAGAGTTTGCACTTACCCTTCAGATGAATTTGGTAGAGCATTGTGAAGGGGTGCAAACTATTCAGGAACTTATGAGAATGGTAAATACTGAATGCCTTAAGATGTAGAAAGTTATTACATAATATGATTTGCAATTTTTTAATAGACTTGTTCTTGGGATTGAGAATCTCGGGTTCGAATTGTGTTTAATAGAACATTGTTAATTTCTTCGTTGTAGCATAGTATTCCGTATTTTGGAAGTTGAAAATTGTTTGTTTTTCAACTTGATATGACAATAAATTTATTTATATCTGGACTCACACATTTTAAGAAGTTATTTTCTAAATGGACTATTGGCTATTTTTCTCTTCTCCTCTTATTAGTATTAGAATTAGTATCCTGGGTAAATGCTACTAAGGTTATAAAGTCTGAAAAAAATTATATTCAGATATCTGAATTAAATCCTGCTTATTTCAGCTTTTCTAATGGGACACCTTTTATTCCGATTGGGATCAATATGATCAATCCAAGTGGTAAATTCCATGATAAACCGGATTCTGCATTAATTGAGATTGAAGATTGGATGAAGCAGTTATCTGATAATGGTGGAAATTATATTAGAGTGTGGCTCAGCAATTCGTTTTGGGATATAGAGGACAAACAAGCCGGGAAATATAGTGAGGAGAAAGCAAAACGGATCGACCAGTTCATTGCTTTGGCCAGGAAATATCATCTGCATATCAAAATGACTCTCGAACATTTTAGGAGTCTTACCTTGGAAGAAAACCCTCAGTCCTGGGCTACGAAATTTATTTATCACACATCGAAAGGTGGGCCACTTGACAGTATCCGCCAATACCTAACCACACCTGAAGGAAGGAAACTTTTTTTAAATAAAATTGATTTTTACAAAAAAAGATATGGTGCAGATACTCTTTTTTTTGGTTGGGAATTATGGAATGAAATGAATGCCATGAGAGGACCAGAAGATAGCATATTTTTTGCCTGGAATGAAACGATGCTTAAAGAAGTCAAAATACGATTTCCGGAAAATCTGGTTATGCAAAGCTTTGGTAGTTTTGATGCTGACCGGGTAAGACCTCTCTATAAAAAAATGATATTATTACCTGGAAATGAAGTAGCTCAAGTGCATCGCTACCTGGATCCCGGTGCAGAATTGAAATTGTGTCAGGCTCCTATGGATGTCATCTGCTCCTCAGCCATAGATGAAATCAAATCATATCATAGAAATAATCCGGTGTTGCTGGCAGAGACTGGTGCCGTGGAAGCTCGCCATTCGGGACCTAGTAAATTATATAACCTTGATACAGCCGGAGTATTGTTACACGACATTTTGTTTGCCCCATTTTTCTCTGGTTCTGCTGGGACAGGAATGAGCTGGCATTGGGAATCCTATGTAGCGAAAAACAAACTCTGGTATCATTTTAAAAGGTTTAGTGAAGCGGTGAAAGACATCAACCCGATCGTCGAAAAGTTCATTCCTTCAAAATCAGAATCGGATGATTTGAGAATTTATCAATTAAAAGGTGAAAAGACCGTTTTGATTTGGGTTCGTGACAAAAATAATTATTGGAAATCAGAATTGGAAGAAGGTAAAATCCCAGTCACTCTGAAAGATATTCACCTTGAACTTTCAAATTTGAGTCTGGATAAATATAAAGGGAAAATAGCTATATATGATCCCTGGAAGAATACCTGGCAAAAAATGGAAGCCATACAAAACCAAATTATTTTACCTGATTTTAAAAGATCATTGGTAATCAAACTTCAATTAAACTAAGCCGGGTATAGCCTATGACTTCGATGAAAGGAAAATAAATTTGTAAAGTTACTTCTAGTTTAAAAGGCTATAGATCAGGCTTGCTCCTTATTGTCGAATAAATATTTTGGTGCTTAAAAGTTTAATCGGCTTTACAGTCAATTCGGCCTTAGCCTCATCTAATCCAAAATGTACATCTTCTTTGGATAGATATGTGAATGTACCAAACAGATGGTCCCAGACACTAAACAAATCCCCGTAATTACTGTCTGTATATGGTCTCACATGGTGGTGATGCACATGATGCATATTAGGAGTAATGAATAAATAGGACAGATATTTATCCAATCTGTCCGGTAATCTGAAATTTGAATGAATAATAATCTTACTCGCGACCTGGACGAACTGATGTAACGCAATAATCCAAAATGAGGGACCGATCAGCACGCAAAAAAACAAATACTGGCTAAGCCGTATTAAAGTCTCTACGGGATGCTCTCTCAGTGCCGTACTCACATTGAGTATAGTATCTGAATGATGAATGGCATGAAATCTCCATACGGTTTTAAATTTATGCATAAGCACGTGATATACATAATAAACAAAATCCAGAAAGATAAATGAAGCTGCTACCTGGGTGGGGGTGCCCATGCTTGAAAATCCGTAGTGATGATCGTTTTCAAATAAAATAATTTTAATAAAAAAATATCCTACAAATGCCTGAACCAATGCTCCTGAAATAATGAAGTAAAAATTTGTGGAACAATGTTTCCATTTTTTATAATCAGCTGTTACTCCAAAAATATTCTCCAGGTTCCAGCAGATTAAAAATATTCCCGTAAAAATAATAGCGTCAGTAAATTGATGAGGATGACTGAAAAAATCCGGAATTGACATAATGTAGTTGGTTTGCCGGTAAGTAAGGTTAAAGTCATTCCGGCAAATAAATTGGTCAGCAATGTTGTCATTTATTTCGATTTTACCAAATATAATAGACGGATTATTAAAAACTTAACGGAAGGATATTTGGTAAAGCAATCCAACCCAATTATTTTCAAATCAAACTTGTAATAAGATTGAATAATAGATCGCTTATTAGCATATTATTTACCGAATTTCTTTGAATTAGGTGAGGCTGGATTCCCTAAACTTTGTACATTTGCATCGATTTTTAAGAAAATGATAAATCTCTACAAAATAATATCTTTTAAAAACCTGATATTCAGTTTATTATTTTCTATTTCGGCTATACTGGTCTCAGGTCAAAATGCAGGTCAGCATGAGAATTCCGGAGACACTCTTAAGACTTCCCAGCCTGCAGATCATGCTATTGAACATAAGGCAGATGAACATGAAGAATTCGATCCGGCAGCCACTGCTTTTCACCATATTTCAGACCAGAATATTTACAGTATAGGCCCTTTTAATTTGCCTCTTCCCTGCATATTATACAGCAAAGGAAAGAGTGATTTTTTAAGTTCCTGGGATATATTTTCCTCTACAAAATTTGGATTTGAAGGAATGGGGCATGGAGACGGAGAGAAAGCATATAAACAATTTGTCCTTCATGAAGGACAAGTCATGAAAGTCCAGGATCCTTCATTTCCAACAGACGAAGTGGAAGTATCCGGATTTATACACAGAGAAGAAAATGATGCTAATAGCAAACCGATAGATGTGTATTATGTCAACTATCATGGTCACGAATACAAACTCGATAAGAAAAGTACCGGGGATGGCGGTTTGTTTGGAGGTGGGTTGACATCATTTTATGATTTTTCGTTTGGCAAAAATGCCATCAGTATGCTATTGGTCTGTTTTCTTCTGGGATGGCTCTTCATTTATATAGCGAGAGCTTATAAAAACAATCCCGGCAGAGCTCCTAAAGGAATCCAAAACCTGATAGAACCAATAGTACTGTTTTTACGGGATGAAGTGGCTAAACCGTTTATTGGAGCCAAATGGGAAAAATTCTTTCCATTTCTTATGTCTTTATTCTTTTTTATCCTGGGTTTAAATTTGTTTGGACAGATTCCATTCTTAGGTGGTTCGAATGTAACTGGTAATATAAGCGTGACGATGGTTTTAGCCTTGCTTACTTTTATTATCACCACGATGAATGGAACTAAACATTATTGGGAGCACATCGTATGGATGCCGGGTGTTCCTGCTTGGATAAAGATCATTCTGACCCCGGTTGAGATCCTGGGTATTTTCATCAAACCGTTGACACTGACTCTCCGGTTATTTGCAAGTATCACGGCAGGTCACATGGCCTTAGTGGTTTTTGTTAGTTTAATTTTCATTTTTGGAAAATCAGGTCAAAGTGTAGGAGGATCTTTAGGGGCTTCTATTGGTTCTGGCTTGTTGTCCATTTTTATGATGGCAATAGAACTTTTAATAGCTTTTGTCCAGGCTTACGTATTCACTTTATTGACGGCTTCGTATCTCGGCGCAGCTACAGAAGAGCATCATAAGGAACATCCTGTAAAAGGGGATCAACATTCATCACATTGAAAAATCAATTAATTCAAATAAATAATTCAACATTATGACAGGTTCAATTTCTGCTATTGGAATGGGATTAGCTGTGATCGGCGCCGGCATCGGTGTAGGTACGATCGGTGGTAAAGCCATGGAAGCTATTGCCCGTCAGCCTGAGGCTGTAGGGGATATCCGTGCAAATATGATCTTGACTGCCGCTCTTGTAGAAGGTGCAGCCCTGATTGCTTTGTTATTGTCTTATCTCGCTAAATAACATTCGAAATTAAGAATAGCTTTCCGCCACGGTGAAGACGATTGGTTTTTACCGTGACGGATACTCTTCTAACATGTTTAAAAGTATAATCTTATGATTTACCTGGCTGATTTTAATCCGATCAAACCCGAATTTGGTTTGTTTTTCTGGACTACTTTATTTTTTATTTTATTCTGGTGGTTAATAGGTAAATATGCTTTCAAACCAATCACAGAATCTTTGAAAAAAAGAGAAACCGATATCCAGGATGCTATCGATTTAGCAAAAAAAACACGGGAAGAAATGAATTCTATGAAGGCAGAAAATGAAAAGATTCTTGCCGAAGCACGTGAAGAAAGAGCAAGGATCCTTGTCGATGCCAAAGACACTAAAAACAGTATTATTAATGAAGCCCGTGAAAAAGCAAAAGAAGAAGCGTCCAAGGTCATTAATAGTGCAATGCAGGACATAGAAAATCAGAAAAAAACGGCAATGACCGAAGTCAAGGATCAGGTAAGTAAACTGGCTCTCGAAATTGCCGAGAAAATAATCCGTAAAGAATTAAAAACTAATCCTGATCAACAGGAGTTTGCTAAAAAATTGGCAAATGATTTAAATCTTAACTGATGTCACTAGTAAGAATCTCTACACGATATGCCAAATCCCTGATTGAATTTGCACGGGAGAGTAATAAATTGGATAGAATCCATGAGGATATACTTAACCTGAAGACAGCGTGTGACAACAGAGATTTTATGTTGTTATGTAAAAGCCCCATTGTGCCATCCGGCAAAAAATTACAAGTATTCAAAGCCCTGTTTGAGAATCTATTTGATCCTTTAAGTTTTGCCTTCTTCAGTTTATTGGTTAAAAAAGGGCGTGAAATTTATATGCCTGAAGTGGCACAGGAATTTATCAGGCAATACGATGCAATTCGTAAAAAAACTAAAGTAGTTCTCACCAGTGCTGAATTGCTGGATGTCGGATTAATCGAAGCCATCAAGTCTAAACTTACAGATTCAAGTTTTACCAGGGAAAATGTGGAGATTGAAACTAAGGTCGATCCGGCATTAATTGGCGGTTTTGTACTTGAATTTGATGATAAACTCTATGACGCCAGTGTAATCCATCAGCTTCACATCATCAAAAAATCATTGGCAAGTAATGATAGCCTTAAAACAATATAATTATCTAATATCTCAATAAATATCAGTTATGGTAAATATAAAACCCGACGAAATATCAGCTATTCTTAAACAACAATTGTCAGGTCAGAAGACACAAGCTGAACTCGAACAAGTAGGTTCTGTATTACAAGTTGGAGATGGAATCGCCAGGGTTTATGGACTTTCTCAAGTGGAGGCTGGTGAGCTGGTTGAATTTGAAAGCGGAGTACAGGCCGTGGTATTAAACCTGGAAGAAGATAATGTAGGTGTTGTATTGATGGGCCCCTGGGATGGAATCCAGGAGGGAAGCATCGTACGACGGACAGGTAAGATTGCCTCTATCAATGTAGGTGAAGGCTATCTTGGAAGGGTAGTGGACGCTCTTGGAAATCCAATTGACGGTAAAGGTCAAATTCCTGGTGATACGTATGCAATGGCCTTGGAAAGAATAGCACCTGGTGTGATTTATAGACAACCTGTAAGTGAGCCGCTACAAACGGGAATTAAAGCTATTGATAGTATGATCCCCATTGGGAGAGGTCAAAGGGAATTAATCATTGGAGATCGCCAGACTGGTAAGACAGCTATCGCTATCGATACGATCATAAATCAAAAAGAATTTTATGATAGGGGCGAAACAGTATATTGTATATATGTTGCCTCAGGTCAAAAAGCCTCGACTGTAGCCAACGTTGCAAAGACGCTTACCGAATATGGGGCTATGCCTTATACTGTAATTGTATCTGCATCTGCATCTGATCCTGCACCGATGCAATTTTTTGCTCCATTTGCCGGATGTGCGATAGGTGAGTTTTTCCGTGATACTGGTCGACCTGCTTTGATTATTTATGATGACCTTTCTAAACAAGCCGTAGCCTATCGTGAAGTATCTTTATTACTTCGTCGTCCACCGGGAAGAGAAGCTTATCCGGGAGATGTATTTTATTTACATAGCCGGTTATTGGAACGTGCTGCAAAAATTAACGCCAATGATGATATAGCGAGAAGCATGAATGATCTTCCAGAATCATTAGTAAAGGCAGGGTTGATTAAAGGAGGGGGTTCTCTTACCGCATTGCCTATTATTGAAACTCAGGCAGGTGATGTGAGCGCGTACATTCCGACCAATGTAATTTCCATTACAGACGGACAGATCTTCCTGGAATCTAACCTCTTTAATGCTGGTGTAAGACCTGCTATCAATGTGGGAATATCTGTATCACGGGTGGGAGGTAATGCGCAAATCAAAGCCATGAAGAAAGTTGCTGGAACACTTAAATTGGACCAGGCACAGTACAGGGCATTGGAAGCATTTGCAAAGTTTGGGTCGGATCTTGATGCGACTACGCAGGCTTCATTGGATAAAGGCAAACGAAACGTGGAACTATTAAAACAGCCTCAATATTCTCCGGTACCTGTTGAAAAACAAATTGCAATGATTTACCTGGGCACAAATAACCTGATGAGTGTAGTGCCGGTAGAAAAAATAGGGGAATTTGAAGATATGTACCTGAGCAATATTGAAAAAAGATATCCGGATACATTAACTGAATTACGCAAAGGTCAATTGACGGCTGATGGCGAATCAAAACTCAGAAGTTTATCGGCTGAATTAACAGGAATGTATCGAAAAAAGTAATTTATAAAGCTTGAATACGTCCCGATGTATCGGGATGACAAAACTGAAATAGATAAATGGCGGCCAATCTCAAAGAAGTACGTGAACGGATAAAATCGGTGGTCAATACCCAACAGATCACTAAGGCCATGAAAATGGTATCTGCCGCCAAATTGCGTAAGGCACAGCAGGCTATCGTTCAGATGAGACCTTACAGTTCTAAGTTGAATGATATCCTTAGTCATGTAGTGGCCAGCCTTGGTGGTGATGCTGAATTTAAACTTGCAAAACCTAGAGAAGTCAAAAGTGCTTTGTTAGTAGTAGTGACTGCGAGCAGGGGACTGTGTGGTGCATTTAATACTAATATTCTAAAAAGTGCAGTGGCGGCTATTAAAGGCCCGTTAGCTGGTTCCTATAAATCAGGGACTCTAAGTATTCTATGTATTGGTAAAAAAGGCGCTGACTATTTTAAGAAATACTATAATAATTGCAATATCATTACAGAGTATGTGCCTTTGATAGAGGTTATAAAACCGGAAGCTATCGATAAAATGGTGGAATCGATAATCCAGTCTTTTGAGCTGGGTAATTATGATTCGGTGCATGTTGCATATGGCAAGTTTAAAAATGCTGCAACTCAATTTCCTACTCTTGAAGCTTATCTGCCGGTACCCAAAATTTCTCTACCTGTTGGTAAGACCAGGATGAAAGCGGATTATATCTTCGAGCCAGACAAACAAACAGTACTTGAATCCTTGATTCCCGCTTTGCTTAAAATTCAAATGAAACGATACATCCTGGACACATCTGCGTCTGAGCATGGTGCCAGGATGACAGCGATGGATAAAGCAACTGAGAATGCAGAAGACTTAATCAAAGAATTGCGCATTCATTACAACAGGGCTAGACAAGAGACCATTACGAAAGAACTCCTTGAGATCGTAGCAGGAGCTGCCGCTCTGAACGGATAGTTTATAAAATCAAATCCTCGTTTCCTTTTTACTTCTTCACAGGTATTTATTAAATTATTTAACTAATTCATTTCTTTGAATTGGTCTTGGCTTATCTTATTAGTACATTAGCCTACTCTTAAAATGTACGTTATGATAAATATGAATAAGACAATTTATTTTTTAAGCTTATTCCTTGGTTTGACTTTCCACGCGATGGCTCAACAAATCTCTAAGGATGAATTAATTTTCCTCACTCCTATGTGGAAAGGCGAACGATTCGCTGATGGAAGGCCAAAAGCACCGGATGATTTAATGGATCGTTTAAAATCGGTGACTCTCGAAGAAGCATGGGCTGTGTTGCGAAATGAAAACTTTAAACATCAATATGAAGATGGATGGCAAACCGTAAATCCTGACAGTGTCCTTGTAGGAAGAGCTGTCACTGCAACCTTTATGCCTGGAAGACCTGATATTCACCGGGTGATTGATGATAGGGGACATACAAAAGATGGGAGAGTAAAATCTCAAAATTCGTGGCCTATAGATATGCTGGTTAAGGGCGATGTATATGTGGTAGATCAATTTGGTGCTCATGAAGATGGTCCGACCATAGGGGATAATCTTGGCAATTCCATTTATGCCAAGACTGGTAAAGGAATAGTGTATAATGGAGCTATACGGGATATCAATGGGCTTAAAGAAATTGGAGGATTCACTTCATTTTTTAAATCGTATCATCCGTCTCACCATCTTAATAATCCTGATGGTGCATTGAATACTACACTTGTTGGGATCAATACACCTACACGGATAGGTCTTGCTACCGTCATCCCCGGCGATGTCGTGCTGGGACGCGATGGAGGTGTTCTATTTATTCCTCCGCATTTATTGGAGAAAGTAGTAAAGACTTCTGAGATTGTTAGACTGAGAGATTTGTTCGGACATGAACGTCTTCGTGAACAAAAATATACACCCGGGCAAATTGACAATAAATGGTCCGATGACATTGAAAAAGATTTTTCTCTATGGCTCAATGCACACATAGATAAATTACCGGTGCCTAAAGCACAAATCCAGGAATACCTCAAATCCAGAACATGGTGATAAGATTCATCTTTTAGAACGTGGACTGAATCCTGATGAAATAGAACAAAACTGATGAATGACTTAAACGGAAAAAAATGAAAAATAACAGAAGGGATTTTTTGACAAAAAGCCTTACCGGTGCCACTGCTGCAGGTTTAGCAATAAGCCCAATACATGGATTTACTAAATCGTTTGGCAATGCAATGTACAGGAATGAACAATATTCCCTCCCATCAGATATAAAGATTACTGGTATTAAATGCGGATTTATAAGGAATGGCCATGATCTGTTCGTCAAAATTACTACCAACCAGGATGTATGGGGTTGCGGCGAAGGTGCAGATGCAACACCAGGCGCATATCATTTAGTAAAGATGATGGGTGAACGATTGAAAGGAAAAAGCCCATTGAATGTGCATCGCTTGTTTGAAGATATCAGGAGATCAGGATTTTTTGAAGGTGCACAATCGGGCATTTTTGTCGCTGTCTTATCAGCAGTGGAAGCTGCATTATGGGATCTCGCAGGTAAAATTCTAGGATTACCTATATATCAATTATTAGGGGGAAAATTCAGGGATAAAGTGCGAGTGTATCTGGATACAGCACTTTATCAAAGTCAGAATCCGAAACCAGAAGAATTTGCTACAGCTGCAAAGAATGCTGTCAGTATGGGCTTCAATGCTATTAAGTTTGATGTCGATCAGGCAAATGATCCGAATAAATATGATCGCTACAATTGGACGGCAAGTCCAGCCGAATTAAATAGAATGTTTAATCAGATATCGGCAGCAAGACAAGCCGTGGGTCCCAATATTGATATCTGCGTCGATATGCATGGCAAATATGATGTAACTACCGGCGAACGTGTAGCTAAATTATTTGAGCCGCTTAACCTGATGTGGTTAGAAGAACCTGTACCGGCAGAAAATGTAGATGCCTATAAAAAGATCGCTGACTCTACGAGTACGCCTATTTGTGGTGGAGAAAATTTTTATCTCGCTCATGGTTTTAGAGAATATCTTGAAAAAGCTGCGGTTGATATCATTATGCCTGACCTCCAGAAATGTGGTGGTCTTGGTGAAGGACAACGCATAGCTAATCTTGCAAATCTTTATTATGTTCCCTTCGCACCCCATATGGTATCTTCTTACCTCGCTGCTATGGCTTCAGCACACGTGTGTGCATCCGTGCCCAATTTTTTAATCATGGAATGGCAAATATATTTTCATACGGATCAGATGTTTAAAGATATTATCAAATATGATGGTGAATGGGTCAACAAAAGTTTCATCACCGTATCTGACAAACCAGGAGTCGGAGTAGAGATCAATGAAGAAGGTATGAAGAAGTATGCTACACCTGGGGTTCCATTTTTTGAATAAAATGATTATCCGGGTTATTAACTAGCTGCTCTAAAATCCTTTAAAATAGTTTGACTTTTGAGTTTCAATTCAAATTATAATAGGTTACTTCCCTTATGAAAATCATTTTAAATCAACTATTCAAAATAAATTGTAAAGTAGCTGGAATACAAAACTGGTAACTTGCATTGGATTTATTATTCATCTTATGATCACCATTCACATCACAGACAGAGAGTATAAGACTCATTCCATACTAGTGCCCGTTGATATCGATCTCAATCTTATGGAAATTGCTAAAGCAAATGATCTTCCGGTAGAAGGTACGTGTGGGGGCATGGCTTTATGTGCAAGCTGTCACATGTATATTATCAGTGACCATGAGCTTAAGGAACCCTCCCAGGATGAAATTATTATGTTGGATCAGGCTTTTTTCGTAGAAGAAAACAGTCGTTTAGGATGCCAGATAAAAGTAAACGAAAAGTTGGATGGGCTGACAGTAAAACTAGCTCCAGTGGCAAATTAAAATTGACTTATTATGTTGAAGTGGAAATTCAAATCTAAACTTCTTTTTAATAAAACATAGAGCCATTATTTTTCAGTGGCCTTTGACACAGCTTCTTCCACTCTTTTTTTGGATATTTTAAATTTCTCCGGAATGGACTCATGAAAATCTTCCATTTTATCCAGGAAGACTTTAGAATAATCCCCACT
>JBDTUE010000016.1:0-37104 GCA_040007895.1 Saprospiraceae bacterium
ACACCACCTACATTCATTACACATGCTTATGATGATGATGTCGTGCCAGTTGCAAATTCCATAGTATTTATTGCCGCCTGTCAGGAACACCATGTCCCTGTTCAATCCTATTTTTACACTGCAGGAGGACATGGTTATGGTTTGATCAATCCTACGAGCAAGGAGAGATGGTTTGATACCTGTATTAAATGGATGAAGGCTACCGTATTAGTTAAGAAGTGAAAAGAGGGTATGTTTTTCATATTAAAAGGGATTTAGAAATTCAAGACCAGTGAAGACTGGATGAATTCTTAAAGTTTAATAAGTCTTCCATTTTGACCTATCACTTCTTTATTTGATTCCTACCTTTGCTATATATGGTAAAGGGACCTATCGGGATATTTGACTCAGGTTACGGTGGTTTAACTATTTTAAAAGAAATCATTCACAGACTCCCGCAATATGACTTTATTTATCTCGGTGATAATGCCCGTGCTCCCTATGGTCAGCGTTCATTTGATACCATTTTTCAATATACCTTAGAATGTGTCCAGTGGTTTTTTAAACACGATTGCCCATTGGTAATCCTGGCATGTAATACTGCGTCTGCCAAAGCATTGAAAAATATTCAGCATTATGCATTGCCCTTGATGGCTCCCGATCGAAGAGTACTCGGTGTAATACGACCAACAGCAGAAGTCATCGGCAATCATACCCAATCCGGTGAAATTGGCATCTTAGCTACTACCGGTACCGTGGTATCAGGTTCCTATCTGATAGAAGTCCGGCGCTCATTCCCGGATGTAAAGGTATTTCAACAGGCTTGTCCAATGTGGGTGCCTATGATTGAAAGCAATGAGTATGATAATGAAGGAGCATCTTTTTTTATTGAAAAATATGTAGATCAATTGCGATCACAATCTAAATCTATTGATACGGTACTGCTCGCGTGCACACATTATCCATTGCTTGCACAGAAGATCAAAAAATTATGGCCGGAAATCAATATTCTCAGCCAGGGTCCGATTATTGCCAACAGTCTGAAAGATTATTTAGTGAGACATCCTGAAATGGCAGCAAGGATTACGGAGCATGGTAATTACCAATTTTTTACAACCGATGCGGAGAATGATTTTGATACTCATGCCAGTTTATTTTTTGGGCAGGGCATCAAAGCGAGACATGCTGAGATTGATCATACGCTGCACATCCCGGAAATAAATTTATTTCATTAAAACACCGGACCCCGCAAATTCCAAATACATTATCACCACAATTCAGGAATTGATTCCTTCTCAATTACCAATTCGGAAATGATTGATTAAATAGAATCTGAAAGACTAAACCTATTTTTGTCAATGATAAAAATTTTACCATTTTGAATAAAACAGATGTTCTGATTATCGGATCCGGTGTTGCAGGTTTATCTTCTGCTATTCAGTTAGCAACGATACGACCGGCTTTATCTATTACGGTATTGACTAAAACAAATCAGTTTGAAAGCAATACGAGATACGCCCAGGGTGGTATAGCTACAGTCTGGGATGAAACAAAAGATAATTTTGAAAAACATATTGCCGATACCCTGGATGCAGGTGATGGCTTGTGTAACAAAGAAGCTGTAAAAAATGTAGTTCTGGAGGGTCCTGCCCGGGTGCAGGAAATCATTGATTGGGGTACAAGATTTGATAAGAGCAGATCGGACCTATCTACCACTGATTATGACCTGGGCATGGAAGGAGGTCATAGCGAACATCGGATTCTGCATTATAAAGATTTAAGTGGCGCAGAAATGCAAAGGGCACTGATCGAAAAAGCGAAGACTTTTTCTAATATCACAGTTAAAGAACATTATTACGCGATTAACCTAATTACTCAGCATCACCTGGGTTATTCCCTCACCCGGGTATCTCCGGATGTAAATTGTTATGGTGCGTATGTATTAAATAAGGCCACGAAAGAAATTGAGACCTGGATAGCAAGAGTGACTATCCTTGCAACAGGAGGGGCTGGCCAGATTTATAGAAACACCACCAATCCGCAGATTGCCACCGGTGATGGTGTATCTATGGTCTATCGCGCCAAAGGAAGAGTGGAGAATCTTGAATTTGTACAGTTTCACCCAACCGCTTTATATAATCCCGCCGGTGATAATCCGGATTTTCTCGTTTCTGAAGCTGTCCGTGGATTTGGAGGGGTACTCAAAACCAAAGATGGCAATGAATTCATGCATAAATATGACGCAAGAAAATCATTGGCTCCGAGAGATATTGTAGCAAGGGCAATCGATAATGAAATGAAAATCCGTGGGGATGATTTTGTCTATCTCGATTGTCGTCATTTGGAGATGGAAGCATTCATTGCTCATTTCCCAACCATCCATGGCAAATGCTTAAGTATAGGGATTGATCCTATGAAATCCATGATCCCTGTAGTACCAGCTTGTCATTACATGTGTGGTGGCGTCCGGGTGGATCAACAAGGACGTTCTTCTATTAAACATCTTTATGCTGCAGGTGAATGCAGCAGTACAGGACTTCATGGAGCAAACAGATTAGCTTCCAATTCATTGCTTGAAGCTTTGGTATATGCAAAACGCATCGCTGATCACATTGCTGAATCCATCGACGATATTGATTTCAAGCCAGGACTTCCTGAGTGGAATGCGAATGGAACTACTGAACCTAAAGAAATGGTCCTTATTACTCAGAGCTGGAAAGAACTGAAAGAAATCATGAGCAGTTATGTTGGTATCGTGCGATCCAATGTACGTCTCAAAAGAGCAATGGACCGAATACAATTATTACATCGCGAGACGGAAGAATTATATAACACAACTGTGCTTTCTCCTCAATTAAGTGAATTGCGTAATCTTATTTCTATAGGTTATCTGGTTACTCGATCCGCTGCTCTAAGAAAAGAAAGCAGGGGACTTCATTATACAACAGATTATCCCGATGAACAGGGTTTCCTTGAGAATACTTTGCTTTGATCAAAGGAAGATGAAGGAATCTCTTCACCTGGTATGATTTCCGAAATAGTTTCTACTCTGAATATCATCGATTGATTACGGGAGTTTTTTACGAAAGCAATTGGGCTGAGAGAAGTAATTCCATGCCGGACTAAAATTATTTTTAGAATTAGAATCTGGTATTGTAATCAAAAGGTAAACCCTTAAAAGAGTCTAATTGGATGGATGATATTTAATGTACCCGGAAAGATTTCTTTGAATCCACTAAGACGTGCTGACTTCTTGTCCAAACTGAAGTAAATAGCCATTATTATCATATACGGCAAATTCATGCATACCATAGTCAAATTTTTCCAACTCATAACAAACAGAGCAAGCGGACTTCAGTTTTTCCCACCATGCTTCAACAGCATTAGTACGAATATACAATGATCCGCTCATAATGGCTTTTTCGAGTTTACGATGCGGATTAGGGTTGGTAAACATGATGGACACAGTATCAAGAGAAAGGGATGCCCATCCCCAACTTTCTTCATAAGCATCACAAGTAAAGCCTAAAATAGTAGTTTAAAATATTACCGTAACAGATAAATCATGCGTTTCAAGTATGGGTGTGAGTCCCTGTAACATAGAGATTGGAAAGTTGATTATCGGATGTTCCGGTTGGTTTTCTTTTTTAATAAAATACTTAGTATAGCTACCAGGCATATTAATAGACCGCCGAATTCTCTCATATTTTCAATATATGGGGTAGATGCATGCATTTCATTGGCTATATTGGGCATACCGTTTTTAAAATAGGCTATTACATCCGGGATATAAGAAATCATCCAGGCGATAGTCAACACTAAAGCCGACCATAATAACCAATTATACTTTTGTGCTCTGAACTCAAGAAAACAAATCAATGCAATCGCCAGGTAATAAGGTCCCCATATATAGGGATCGGGATCATTGTATTGCAAGGCAGCAAATAATACGAATAGAATGCTTAAAACCAGATATAGATATTTCATAAATTAATATTCAATGGTGAAAGAAAGATTGGGTAATATACCGAGTTGATAATTAACTGTAACGGCTTTTTTGGTATAGTCAAAATAAGAAAATGCAAAGTTCTGTTGACCAGATATGTTCTGAATGTCCAGGGCTAATAAGGTGTTCAGGTTTTTATAAAATTTTCTTCTGTAGATTCTTGTATCTATTCTATAAAGTCCAGGCCTCGTCAATGTATACAGGCCATTAGAAGGATATGTGGCTACCTGGCCATTAAAAGCTATAGGTGAGTCTCTCATCGCCCCTCCAGCCTGAACGGCGGAATACCAACCAAATAGTTTTTTATATTTAGTTTTTTGTTTTTCCCATTCTCTACCTATGGAAGTATGTACTAAGTATTTCTGGTCAAACCGGCTAGAAAATTGATTAATATTATTATTTGAAAATGTAGAATGAAAGACAGCAAGATTCACATGATACTTCCATTTTCCAAGGACTCCGGTAAGACCGGACTCCATACCATATACTTCCCCTTTTGTATTTTCTACCGGAGTAAAACTACCGGCATTGGGAGATTCATTGATCAGTGAGTAATTGTCGCTGCTCCCGGGAATATTATAGTGATGTTGAATATAACCTTCTAATCTCCATTGAATTTTTTCAGAACTGAATTGATAACTCAATTGAGCCTGAAGTGATTTCATTAGCCAATCATCTTGGTTGGTATGATATGTTTGTGTGTATTTGCCTAAGTCTAATTGTATCGTTTTTTTTGAATTTTTATTAAAGGATAATTGAACCCTTGGTTCTAAGGAAGCGCCTTTTTTATATATCATACTGTGTATACCACCCTGGAATGAAAACCGACCTATGTCCATCAAATAGTTTGAATACGGCTGTAGTGTCGTATATGCTTTATGCTTTTGATCAAATCCAATGGGCAAACCGTTCATAAAACGGGTATTGTTGTCTTTATTCACCTGGAATTGAAAACCATTGGTCCATATTTTATTTGCACCGAGTAAGGCCACCCAACGGGAATGAAGGTTTATTTTTTCAAAATTATTAATACTGGCTGTATTGAATAGTGGCCGGTCCACGAGCGATGAACTTCGTGTCGTTTTATTTTGTGAATAAATTAAGTCCGTTAGCAAGCGGCCTTTCGAATTACCCTTGGATTCGAACAATAACCCAGTCAGCAATTGACCACCCTTAAAACTGATATCTGAAGATTCTTTATCTATGATCCGGTCCGCACTGTCTTTTTTGCCAGCGTAGTCATTCATGTTATAACCAGTAAAAAGAAAAAGCGACAGGTCTCCCTTTTTTAATGGCAATGAAGCATGAACCATTACATCCTGGTAATTAATATTTTCATCACCAAACTTAAGTCCAAACTGACTAAGTAATCCGACCGTTGAATACCTGTAACGTGCAACAAAAGAAGCACCTTTTTTAGATAATGGCCCCTCAATGCCGATTTCCATTCCTAAGAAACTAATCTGAGCTTCTGTGGATAGTTTATCTGTTGATCCATTTCTAAGGTTAAGATCAATGGCTCCTGCAAGGGAATTACCTATCGTCGCCGGATATGGATTTTTGTATAGATAGGTATTCTCTAACACGGAAGCACTGATCATATTGACACCGCCACCGCTCGGACTTGCCTGATCACTAAATGTACCTGCATTGCTGAGATGATTAGGGTTGAGAATCTCAGTACCATGGATCATCCACTTTACAAATAAAGGATTATTGCCCCGGATGATTAAGTGATTAGCCCCGTCGTTCATAGAGCTAATACCGGCTTGATTAGTAAATAATCGCGCAGGATCAAAAAAACCGGCTGGTAATCTTTCGGTTTCTTCACGCGTAACTTCAAGCGCATTGGATAAAGGATGAATAAATATTCCATTTTTTCTGTCCGATATTACTACTTCAGGAAGATCTGTAGACAACGAAACCAATTCAAAAAGAAGTGGAATATTAGTTCGGCCAAGCAAATAATCTTTGATCGATTGAGATTGATAACCTTTTGCCGTAATCTTTATAGTATATCTTCCCGGAATTACTTCTATAAATCTAAACATACCTGATGTATCCGTAGTGGCAGTATAGGTGATTTGTTGATCATTGATTAAAGTGACCTGCGCCTGATCCAGGACAGTTCGGTTATACGCATTTCGAACTACACCCTGTATATGAATAAAAGCCTGGCCAAAAGAAAAATGGATAGAACAGCAAAAAAAGAAAAGGCAAACAAACCGATTGCTCATTAGAAAGGTAAATTTACTGGAATGTGGTGAATGAATACCTAAAGGAAATAGGACATATCTAATGATTCATATCATATATCCTGGGATTCTCCATCCTCTGGACCATAAAAGATCACCCAAGCGCTGAAATCTTCTGTAAACTCTATAAACCGATGTTCCACACCTGCACGCACAAATAAAAAATCATGTACTGTAATATCTACTATTATTCCGTCTTCAACAAACTTACCGCTACCAGATGCAATGATATAAACCTCATCCCGGGTATGCGGCGTTTGATGATCTATTTGGTCAGGTTTATATAACTCCAGGAGTAATGTCCCATGAGAAAATAAACCAAAGAAAGGTGATCCGGAGTGTAAAAGTTTAACTTTTGCAAGTTCAAATGGTAAGTGCATAATACGAATTGAGACGGATAAGATCGACCATGAAGATTCTAAAAAGGAATGATTCGTTCAGAGTATGAATTTTAAGTTTAATACAAATTTATCCCAAAAAGCATTTAAATAATCCAAATAAACAAATCGGGATAGATTATCTTTATTATCCATAAATTAATTTCATATGAAAACAAATATTTCCGCTGGTCGCAGAAAATTCATTAAACAAACAGCACAGACCGCATTGGCCATCAGTATACCTTCTATCGTGCCAGCATCGGTATTTGGAAAATATGCACCCAGTAACCGGATTAATGTAGGTGCTATAGGGAATGGCCGCATTTCACGTACTCATGATTTGCCAGGGGTATGGAAACATGATATTGCCAAAATAATGGCTGTCTGTGACCTGGATACAGTCAGAGCAGAAGATGGCAAAAAATTAATTAATGAGTATTATTCAAAAAAGAATGGATCACCTTATAATGGTGTTACTGTATATCATAATTATGAAGATCTGTTGGCCAATAAAGATATAGATGCAGTCATTATTAGTACGCCGGATCATTGGCATGCACGTATTGCTATCGATGCATCTAAAGCTGGAAAACATATTTATATGCAAAAACCTGCATCACTCACTATTGCTGAAGGACGAGCAATGGTCACTGCAGTAGAAAAAAGTAAAGTCAAATTTCAGGTAGGTAGCCAACAAAGATCAAGTACTCAATTCAGATATGCCGCCGAACTAGTAAGGAACGGCAGGATAGGTCAGTTAAAAACAGTGTCGGTTGGATTGCCAGGTGATCCATCAGGAAATGAAGAGCCCGAAATGCCAGTGCCATCAACCTTCAATTATAATAAATGGCTGGGCAGTACCCCAGAAGTTTATTATACGGAGAAACGAGTGCATCCTCAAGTGGGTTATGACAGACCGGGATGGTTACGGTGTGAACAATTTGGAGCAGGAATGATTACCGGATGGGGTGCACATCATATTGATTCTGCTCATTGGGGGATGGGTACTGAACGGACTGGTCCAAGAGAAATATGGGGTCACTCGGATTTTCCAAAAAGTGGTTTATGGAATGTACACGGCATATTCCGTACTGAAGCCCTCTATGAAAATGGAGTACATATGATTGTTAGCAATGAATTGCCAAATGGAGTCAAATTTGAAGGAACCGAAGGATGGGTGTGGGTTACCAGAGGTAATTATAGGGCCACAGCATCTGATCCTGTAAACAGTGATGGAACCAAACCACTAGATGCAAGTGATCCAAAAATATTGACATCAGTAATTGGTCCAAACGAGTTTCATTTTATCGTTAGTGAGGACCATCATGGCAATTGGCTTGAGAGTATCCGGGATAACAAAAATCCAATAGCTCCGGTAGAAGAAGCTCATAGATCTTGTTCTGCTTGCCTCTTACATCATATTGCAATGAAACTTGAGCGTAAAATTTATTGGGATCCCAATAAAGAAAATTTTATTTATGATAAACAAGCCAGCGCGATGCTCTCTCGTCCACAGCGAATGCCCTATGGTATTTAGAAAACAAAGCTGAATTTCTCTATTAGTTTATTTATTTACACTGAAACATTTCCAAAAGTTCGATAGTTTGGTACTGTGAACTTTTTGATCAGTCCGGATAAATTCAATTCATATTTTATAAACAAAGTTCAATAAAGGAATCAGTTTTCATTTGCAGTTTTTAATTAATTTATGGTATCATGAAGTCCAGGTTTGAACATATAGTGCTGGGATTCAATTCCCTTAATCTCGATAAATCATTATGGACTCATGAGGCTCATCAGGTGGTGGCTATTTGGTACCTTATGAATTTCGAACCTGATGATGCTCTTTGCAGGATCAGGTCAGGTATCATTACCTACAATCTTGCAACCGGGGGAGAAAACACAGGGCAAAATGGATATCACGAGACCATCACTGTATTCTGGTGGGCTTTGATAAGATTATATATCTTGGCTAAATCGGAACTGCAGTTTGAAGACATGTGTGAATCCTTTTTAAGTTCCAGGTATACCCAACGAAATATAGGTTTTGAATTTTATAGCAGGGAGTTACTTTTATCTGGTGCTGCAAGGGCTAAGTATTTTGAACCTGATATTAAAGAGGTAGCTTTGTAAAATGCGTAAAATAATACTTTTATTACCCCTGATATCTTTCTTGTTTTGTTCCTGTAAAGAAGAGGCTCCGATGGATAAAAAACAATTTACCCTGATCACATTAGATCCCGGGCACTTTCATGCTGCGCTCGTTCAAAAATCAATGCTTGATGGAGTTGATAGTACAGTTTATGTTTATGGTCCCTCTGGAAACGATCTGGATATGCATTTGAACAGAATTAAAAACTATAACTCAAGGCCGGATCTTCCTACGCATTGGAATGAAATCGTATATAATCAGCCGGATTATTTAGAAAAGATGATCAGTGATAAAAAAGGAAATGTCGTCGTCATTTCAGGTAATAACCGAATTAAAGCGGATTATATCTACAAATCCCTGGAAGCAGGGTTGAATGTATTCGGCGACAAACCTATGATCATCCGATACAATGATTTCGGTAAACTCAAAGCTTCATTTGAGCTGGCAAAACAAAAAAATGTCCTTCTCTATGATATCATGACTGAACGCTATGAAATGGCGACGCATTTGCAGAAAGTATTTTCTATGAATCCTGAAATCTTTGGAACCCTGGTCGATGGTACTTCGAAGGAGCCTGCTATAACCATTGAAAGCATTCACCATTTTTATAAATATGTTTCAGGTAGTGTTCTCGTCCGGCCACAATGGTTTCTCGATGTAGATCAACAAGGAGAGGGTATCGTCGATGTCATGACACATCTGGCAGATCTTGTACAATGGGAATGTTTTCCAAATCAGATCATTGATACTTCAGATATTAATATTCGTGAAGCTAAACGGTGGCCTACCGCATTATCTTATAATCAATTCTATACAATTACTAAATCGACAGAAGTTCCTCCTTTTCTGAAAAAAAATATCGTCGGAGATAGCATACTTCAGGTTTTTAGTAATGGTGAAATTAATTATTCAATAAAGGGAAAACATGCCAGGATTATTTCAATTTGGAATTATCAGGCTCCTGAAGGAGGAGCTGACACTCATTACTGTATGATGCGGGGCACTGCTTCAAACCTTATTATTCGCCAGGGCATTCCTGAAAAGTATATTCCGACCTTATATATAGAACCGGCACCAGGCAAAATGGATAGTATAAAGATGGCTATAGACAATCAGATGAAAATCGTTGAAAAGGAACTCCCGGGATTAGCTATTGAAACAGTAGGAAACCAGATCAAGCTCGTCATTCCTCCGGTTTTGCAGGAAGGTCATGAAGCACATTTTGCCCAGGTCATGAAAAAATTCTTAGGCTATCTGGAACATCATGATATGCCATCTTGGGAGGTACCCAATATGATTTCTAAATATTATACCACTACCAAAGCTCTCGATATGGCTATTACATCAACTGGAAAGTGATGAAATAGAGCGGCCATGAAGTAAAAAGAATACCTTGAGGAATATATTGAAATTGCATTAATTTAGCCTTCGAAAAGATTCAAACTATTTTATAATTATCCTTTACCAACTTCAGATATGAGAAACAATTTTATAAGTTTTATCCTGCTCCTGAGTTTAATAAACGCCAGTGGTCAGCACGTAAAATCCGTTTTCGACTGCATCAATGAAGCGGAAGGCATCCCGGTGATCAAAATTGAAACCACCTGGAGTAAATTGATTAATCAAAAATTAGATGAAGCCTATATTCCGGCCAAAGTTGAAATCCCTGGACCTGGTGGCAAAACACTGACTTTTGACGCAAAAGTAAGAGCCCGCGGTATGATGAGAAAGCAAGTTTGTTTTTTCCCACCAATTAAAATAGATTTCAAAAAAGGGGATTTATTAAAAAGTTCACTGGATACAGCAACTGATAAAGTCAAAGTCGTATTTCAATGCAGGACCGGAGCAGTAAATTCCGAATACCTCGTCAAGGAAAAATTATGCTACGATTTGTATAAAATCATTAATCCTGAAGTAAATGTCAGGGTAAAACAAGTAAAGTATGAGTGTATTGAAAATGGTAAGACCAAATATTCCCTGGAAGGACTGATTGTAGAAGACGAGGCAGTCTTAGCTGAACGATACCATGGTAAGGTGATCGATGTTGGAAAGGTGGGAATAGGATCCATGGATAAAGATATCTACCAACGTATGACGGTTTTTCAATATATGATTGCAAACACAGACTGGTCGATTCCGAATAAACATAATACTGAAATGATCAAAGTACCTAATATCGCTAAAGTGGTACCTATTGCTTATGATTTTGATTATGCAGGTTTAGTCGGGACACCTTATGCTGTTCCATATGAGACATTGCCGATTACCAGTGTTTTTGAAAGATATTTTATGGGTCACGGAGTGACAGAAGCTGATGCTTTAGCTTTAGGAAAATATTTTCTTGAGAAGAAACCGGAATTACTAAAAGCTGTTGCGGATGTTCAGGGGCTGGATGAAAAAGGCAAAGCCTCTGTGAATAAATTCTTGTCACCTTTCTTTGATATAGTTGCAAGTGAAAAACAGATAAAAAGGACTTTTATCAATGAATGATCGGGTAAGAACATAATAAGCAATTATTAATTCTTGCCTTTTAATCTATTTAATAAGGGGTTCTGTTTTTTATTCATCCGATTTCCAGATTGCGCCAAATCTGTTCACCAGCTGATCATCATAATAGTCAGCCTGTTCCATTAGATTTTTAATCTGATGATAACCCTGAGTGATTTCAAGTTGCCGGTCGATCAGGATGATGGACAGGATAATTTCATTCCCTCTTAAAGCAAGACTGGAGTGCCTCATGGTAAAATTTTCCCGTAGCATATATTCGTATAGTTCCTGGATCTGAGTCTTAGGGAGGTAACAAAGTGTAGCATCACATAATATCAGGCCACTGGCTTCGTGATAGGCTATTTCTATGGTTGCACTTCCTTGTATTAATTCCCAGTTGTTTGGACCGCGGCGGCATAAGTTAACCTGTAAACTAAGTTTTTGAATAATATCTTCAATCATTCTTTGAATCCCGACCGCCTCATAAGGTACGGCATCTGAAGGAAATCTGATCCTTGCACCGCAGTGTGGGCAGTATTTACTTTTATCAGCTGCCCTAAAGACAATATTGGAACAGGAATTACATCTCGTAGATTCTTTGCTTCCACCTTGTCTGAATGCCTGGAGGGTTTCTTCCAGATAATTGACCGGTAATGAAAATCCAATACTATTGCCATTTTGGATAATGAATGTATTGACACCAACCACATTTCCCGACTCATTGATTAATGGTCCGCCACTGTTGCCCGGATTGAGTGCAGCATCATGCTGAATGTATTGAATATCATTCTGCATATGCATCGTATTGGAAACTATTCCTTGTGTAGCAGTATACTTCAAACCAAAAGGATGACCAACAGCAATGACCAGGTCTCCTTCATGTAGCAATTTTAATCGCTCCATATCAATCACTTCATCGCCAGGAGTCCAATCGATCACCTGAATAAAGGCCAGATCATATTTCTGATCCAGAAATACCACTTTGGCCATTTGTTTCGGGATCAATTTTCCCTCAATTACTATCTCTTCATTATCCCTTACCACATGTTCATTTGTGATGATGAGCGATTCTTTTGGCAATAAAAATCCGGTACCGGTACTGTACGGAGTTGCAATCTGAACAACGATGTTTTTATATTTTTCGATGATTTTCTTCATCTAGCTTGTTGCAAATTAATCTGTCTGATCATCAGGCAAAATGAATAAAGGAAAGTACTTATTTTATCAAATTGTAATGATTTTGAATTCAAGGAAAGAAATGGAAATTCTTTTTGATGGTTTTTTTCTATGCTGGCCAGTTCTCTGCGCACAGCTGATTTATCCGGTAGACCCTCGTCATTCGTCAGTGGGCTGTAGTTGGTTACGGCACTAAAAAATCCAGGCTCACTCACACGATATATCATGGTAAATAAATCTTTTATAGGTAGCGGCAGGGAATAATTAAATAGACATAAGCCTGCAGTGTATTCAAGAATGGCTACAGCGTATTCGTCATATTGATTGTCGAGATACCACTGTAAGTTTGAAAACTCCCTGTCCAATGCCTCAAAAATAGTTGATGAATTAGCCGGGGAAGTAATTCCAAATGTAAACGTACTTGAATAAAGATCTTTCCTGATTTCCTCATCGGGCAATTGACTTATTTTTAAAAGTTCTAGCCGTACAGATTTTAGTTTTTGGAGAAGATTTTTATTATCCTGACTAAAATATATTTTATGAATCTGCTCTAACCGATCCATCAGGTTACCTTCTGGTTTGATCAGGTAATCCAGTTTGTATAATAAGGCAAGTAATATATATGAACTGGCAGCAGGATATTGTTCAATTTTCAGGTCACCGTGATCCAGGATGTCCAGCGATTTAAGGATACCTGATTTTAAAAAATTCAATTTGTGAATTTGTTCTTTCAGGGATAAGGAGATAATATTGCCGGAGTATACTGGTTTCAAAAAATCAAATTCACCGACTAAAAGGTCATCTTGTTTATCTGCATGAATGGATAATTCCTTTAAAGCAAAATAGAGTTTGTAAGGAGAAGCATCTTCGAGGGCAGTATCAAACAATAGGGTGATCATATCTTCGGATGAAAGTCCATACCGCACATATTTTAATTCATAGTTGAGATCTAATAATCTCCGCATAAACCCGATATGGAGCTGATCAGCGTGGGCCACAATGCATGTCACGAGTAGTTGACCGTTTTTGATCTTTATTTCAATGGTTTTAGAACCTTGCAACACATTAAAATCTGAAGAATGTGCGTCAACCTTTATTACATTATTACTGATGGGATCTTTGATATAATGAATGAATTCGTTTATCGCGTCCGGGTAATCCCTTTGATCAAAGTGAATCAAAGCTTTATCCCAGGCCTCGTATTGTTCAGCCGTTTTATGAGCATCTGTAAATCTTCCAAGGTGCGCCTCGAAAGTCAACCCATCTTTTGACTCTTCTTTTTTCCCTATCCATTTATCCCAAAAGCTCATATTCAGAATTACTTCACAAAATAAGCAAGCTTAAGGTTGCATTCAAATTTTATAGACGGACACCATAGTCTTATCGAAGTACCGGTGGAGAGTCTTACCTTAGAGGAATTGAATTATGATTAAATTTCGAACAGAAATTCGAGTACCGGATTCCTCATTTAAGCTGAGTTACCTTAAGTCTGTTTTTAGTATCGGCTCTTGTTTTACGGAACATATTCATGACAGATTAAAACTTGGTTATTTCAAATCGTACAGTAACCCGTGCGGTATCGTTTATAATCCAGGAAGTATCAATGTTCAGATGATGCATCTTATTCATAATCTTGAATGGACTAAGGACGATCTCATTGAACACGATGGCTTGTATCATGGTCTTCATCATCATGGTGTTTTTTCAAATGTAGATCCGGAAAAAACATTAAATAATATGAATACAGCCATGAGCCTGGCAAGACAACATATACGATCCTCAGCTTTTTTACTTCTGACTTTTGGCAGTGCTGTAGTGTATACTCTTATTGAAAAAAACAAAATAGTAGCCAACTGCCATAAAATTCCATCGAACAGGTTTGAAAAAAGATTGCTGGATGTGGAGGAGATCGTTGAAGCCACGAAGGCCTGGATTACATCTCTAATGGCCATTAATCAAAAAATAAAAATCATTTTAACTATAAGTCCAATACGATATCTAAAGGATGGATTTGATGGCAATTCACGAAACAAAGCGAGGTTAATTCTGGCCGCGGAACAATTATGTGCTTCATTTCCTCAACTATATTATTTCCCTGCCTACGAAATAGTAATGGATGATCTTCGGGATTACCGGTTTTACAAAGAAGATATGGTCCACCCCAACGATCTGGCTATAAATTATATCTGGGATATTTTTAAATCAACATTCATGGATAAGGAAACTCTGGATTTAAACGGTAAGCTGAGTAGTATCAGGCAGGGACTCGCACACCGGCCATTACATCCTGATAGCCCGGGTCATCTTCGGTTTAAAAAGCAATTGGAAAAATCCATCGAAGAAATTCGTTTTCAAAATCCTTTTATTGAATTTTGATTGACATCTTCTTTTGAAGCTATTCCTATCGATGATGTTCAATCCCTAGATAAATTAAAAGTCTCTCCGGAATAATTCAAAAAAAAACCCACCGTCCATTCACTTCTGAATGTACTGTGGGTTATATGAAAAGACTCACTCTAAATGCTTATATAGTTGCGATCTGTTTAATCACAAGATCACAAATGTAGACTTCCATTTTATTCAACAATCACCCTGTTTGGGTGAATCTTTGTTGCGTGTCTATTAATAATTCGTTAAACAGTTTGTTGATTCGTGTCGATCCTATGTTATAACTCTACCGATAAAAATTAGTTACAAACTTTAACAGGGAAATTGATTTTTTGTGATGTGTCTATTGGAAAGAATTTACATCCGATATCATAAATATTTATTAGGATCGATAATCCTATAGACTTACTTTACAATCTTTCTACTATAGGATGAATTTGTGTTATTTTTTCCGTAAATACACATTACCATACTTGGATTCGAAACTATATTTTGGTCCTTTGCCTGGCTTAGCCATGACTTCAGTATGAAAATCGCGTTGCTTTAAACCATCCCCTGAAAATTTAATATCAAGATTGGTATAGATTTCTCCAAAATCTGTCGTTGCAAATAATTCGCCGACGGTAGAGGTATTCAAAGAAGCATCCACTCCACCATACGTGGATTCAGCTACCAGTGGCATAGTTTGATCCAGATCCTTAAGCTCTACGGTTCCATAAACCGATTTGATACAGGTATTCATAGTTCTGGGCACTTTTACTTCCAATACAATTTCAATATCATTTCCCCAATTCACCATATCGAAACCTTCCCCATGCTCTTTTTTGTACTTATTAAATTCTTCTTTATTTTTAAATACCATTTTTTCCCCTTTGCGGGTTACAGTAATCCGTTGTGGTAAAGATTTTATGTTGACTACTTCTCCTTCAATAGATAAGGTACCGTTGTTGGTAGATGAAGTTAATTTGAAAGCATCATCATTTTCTCCACCATTAATACTTATCGTTCCAGAAATGGATACTTCATTTTTATCCCAACTGGAAACCCGGACTAATTTTGGGTAATCAAAATGCATATCTATCTTTTGTGCTCCGGTCACCGGAAATGATTTATTGACAGGAGTCTGAGTGAAACAAATGAATGTAAGACCTACACTCAAAAGTGTTAAAATATATTTCATTAATATAAATTTTAAAGATTAAAAGAAAAGGAATAGTTATAAATCCGCAGAGCAGGAAGATTTAAGACAACTTATTCAACTTGTTTTTTGCGACTTGTCAAACTTCCTGAGGAGTTACTCATTATTTCTTTCGAAGATATATTTTACTATAATCAGATCGCAGGTCAAGTTTCATACCACCGCCATTGATTTTACCGACCACTCTGTTAGCACTCATGTTGACCATATCACCATGTTCTTTGTCTGTCGTTTTATCCAATTCTATTTTGAATTCAGGAGCTACAAACATTTCCCCGTAGGAAGTTTTCATATTAAGGTCCGCTTTAAGTGACATAGGTAATGTTACATCCACTGTACTATAAATGGATATCAGGGAAAGCGGTCCTTTTACATTGGCAGCAAAATCGGCATCAATAGAACTATAGATGGTTTTGGCAGTGACTGGTCCTGTTACATTTTCAAGTTCTACACTATTATAAGTAGCGGAGATCTCCAGTTCATTTTCGAGATTTCTAAATTTTGCTTCGCCACCGTATTGTGATTCATAATCATAGGATACGACTACACCTTTAGGAACGAGGATTTTGATTTCAGGCGATTTTGTTTTTCTCAATTGGCTTACGACTACTGCGTCACCTTTGGTAGTAACATTGATTCCTAAGCCGGTATTGTCCTGTAAGCCTGAACCATTGATAGCAACGAGGCCGGTTGCGCGATTATCTTTTTCGTCATGACCATCTCTTGAAGTGAATATAATGTCACCACCCGTGGTACCTTCTACTACGACACTGCCAATATGGAGTTCCAATCTCCCGGTTGTTTTAGGCACTTTATATTCCTGGGCAGATACTGAAAATATAGCCATGGTATAGATTAGGGCTAATAAAAGTCTTGAATTTTTCATACGATAAATTTTTTTTGAAAAGAATGTGATTTAATAATGATTAAAATATCTATTAAGTTAACTTGAAGATTCCTTTATAGGCTTCGTCTTTGACGGCTTTAATGATCCCGTTTTGCACCGTAATGTTTTGCAGGTCGCCAATAATTATTTTCTCCTTTCGCTGTACGAGTAACTGGATCAAGGCTATTTGCACCACCGGATCCTTCTGAAATTTCATCGACTGGATCAAGGCAGCACGTACTTCCGGTATGCTATAATATTTACTTAAAGCATCTAAAGAAACCATGCGCACATTTGAACTTGGATCTTCATCCATTGTTTTTATCAATAATTGCAAAATTTCCTGATCCGGTGCTACTAATTCATCGGTAGAGTAGATGGCTGATATCCTCTGACTTGCAGATTGGGTATTGCTTAACTGAGCCATGACTAATTGTTTTGTTTGTTCCAATTCAAATTGGACTCTGGCTAGTTCTTGTCGTTGAACATATACGGTACGCATGATCATACCACCGGCACCTGCCAGTATGAGCACTAGTGCGGCAGCTGCGATTTTGTACCATGATTTTAAAGCTAAAGTCCTGGGTTTGTTATTTACCTGGGCTTGATCGAGCCATTGTTCGAATCTGGCTTCCATACGTTGAGATGGAGTGCCTGTCAGGTCTGCATTTTCACTGATTTCAAATGAAGTCAGGATCACTTTTAGTTGTAGGTATTGGCTTTTGATTTCTTCATTGGATGCTATCCATTGACTGGTCTCAGCCATTTCTTTTTCGGTTAGCTGACCATCTATATATCTGGTCAATCGCTCCGTTAATTTTTCCTGTTCTAAATTATTTATGCTCATATCGATTCCAAATGAAAATAGTTTGTTCTTAGTTTTTCTATTGCTCTGAATACTTTTATTTTAATATTCGATTCTGTGGTATTCAACAAAGCTGCTACTTCGTGGTATTTCATTTTCTGAAACCTCGTAAGGACTAAGACTTCTTTATAGTCCATCGGAAGCGCTTCTAATGCTTTATGTAATTTTTCTTCCTTTTCATCTTTATCTGATTCGTGATCATCATTAGCAATCTCACCCATGTGATCTTCTAATGGTGTACGGGTAGGTGATTTTTTCAATTTCTGCGTGTAATCGAGATAACTATTCTTAGCAATCCTGAATATCCAGCCTTCAAAATTTTGATTTGAATCAAAACTGTTCCGGTACTGAATCAATTTTTCAAAAGCTGTCTGTGTAAGGTCTTCTGCAATATGGTAATCACCGCTCATTTTACCGAGGTAATGATAAATTTTACGATGATATCGATGAAAAAGCATAGCGGCTTGTGTGAGGTCTCCCTCTTTTACTTTCTGCATTAGCACCGAGTCAGTCATTCCAGCTGTATTTGGCCGATTTTAAAATATATACAGTAAATTAACACAAAGGTTACAGCGCCTATGTAATATTTTTTACAATAAGGCCTATTTTAAAGACCGATGCTATTAGACCTGGAGCCCTGTTCAATTCAATTTTTAATTCATGATATCGGGATGCATGATATTAAGTATAACTTGTTAATAATGAGTGATTTGAACGAATAATTTTTGTATTAAACAAAGTCTAATTGTATTAAAAACCATTACTGAAAATACCAGACTTATCAGATTATCAAAGATTTATAAGTTTTGCAAAGTCAGGTCATGATTTTGGCAATATTTGGGGCAGGTTAATGTGTTGTGATCCATTTTAATTTGAGTTTGATCGGATTGACATAAACGTTAGTCGTATAATTCTGGAGATCACAGGAAACTTTTAAAACTATCAGAGTTTCCATCGGAATTTGTTCTATATTTGCACCTCGAAAAACAATTCTTGTCCAATTTGATCACTTTGAATTGATATGAAATAACGTGGATCTTTCATCTGACATATTAACCCGGGCTAAAAGTCTTTTTACCAAGTGTGGTGTCAAATCGATCACTATGGATGATCTGGCGAAAGGTATGGGCATTTCTAAAAAGACCCTGTACGAGAAAATCGATAGCAAAGCTTCCCTTGTCGAGCAAATGGTGCTGCACCACATCCGGGATGAAAAAAAAGCACTGGTTAAAATCAAATCTCAATCAGCGAATGCCGTTGAAGAAATGATCCTGATTGCAAGATATGTCATTCAACTTTTACAACAGGTTTCGCCTAATGTCATTTTTGAAATAAAAAAATATTATTGGGAAAGTTGGAAAAAACTGGAAAAATTAAATCACGAACATATTCATTCTGTCATTCAGCAAAATCTAAAACTGGGCATCGAACAAGGTTTTTACAGGAGTGATCTTTCCATTGAAATTATTTCGAGACATTATGTGACACTGGCAAGTACGATTATGGACATGGATTTATTTCCACCGCACCAGTTTGCTATGGATTTAATTTTTAAAGAAACTATACTATATCATTTAAGGGGCATTACCACGCCGGTGGGTTGGGAGATGTGCCTCAAACATTTTACTCACTTAGACAATAATAAAATATGAACATAAATTTTCGTTCGATATTATTTCTATCAATACTATGTGGTGCGCTGAGTGCTCAGGCGCAACATAGTTTTAAGCTTGAAGAGGCCATTCAATATGCATTACAAAATAGTAATCAGGTAAAATTAAATCAGCTCAACCTGGTGGATGCAGAAGCCCAATTGATGGAATACAAATCAATAGGTTATCCCAAAATCAATGCTGCAATAGACTACTCTCATTATTTTGCGATTCCGGCTACGATCATCCCGGATTTTTTAAGTCCTGTTGTAGATGGCCGATTGGTCTATTATAAATTATTAGACAGCAATCGAGTAGAAGGACCAGCAGAAGGAGGGTTCCCTGCAAAATTCGGTCAGAGCAATAGTCTTTCCGGAAGTGTAGGAGTCAATACCATCCTCTATGATCCATCCTTTTTTGTTGGACTGAAAGCAACTAAACTTTATAAAGAATTAGTGAAGCGTCAAAACTCAGTATCTGACATTACCATCCGGCAATCTGTGGCAAAAGCATACCTCGGATCTTTAATTTCGATAAAGAGTAAAGAACTCCTTGACCAAAATATCAAGACCCTGGATAAAATGACTAAGGAAACCCAGGTGATCCAATCGAAAGGGTTTGTAGAACAAATAGATGTGGATCGGTTATCGCTTAGTTTAAATACACTTCAGACCGAAGCGGAAAAGATAGCAAGGATGACAGAAATCACCTATAACGTACTCAAAATGCAAATGGGTTATCCCATGGATCAGCCCATAGAGTTAACGGATAAAATAGATGCACTCGTAAATACATTGAAAGTAGATAATACTGACCTGGTCGCTCCTTATAAGCTGGATCAACGACCCGAATTTCGCGCTATGCAACTAGCGGATGAATTAAATAAGATCAGAATGCAATCTATCAAATTAGGAGCCTATCCTGTAGTCAATGGTTTTATAAATGCAGCTTATGGAACTCAAACGAATAATATATTCAGTAAAAGTTCTTTTTGGTTTCCAACCGCTATAGCAGGATTTAAAGTCAATGTGCCGATTTTTGATGGCTTTAGCCGGAAAGCAAAATATCAAAGGGCGTCCATCGAAACAGATAAACTTCATTTGCAGATGAATGATTTCGAACGGGCGATGAGCCTTGAAGTTTCTTCGGCCCGGATAGCATTTGAAAATGCTAAAAGCACCATTGAAAGTACTAAGCGTAACCTCGACCTGGCTCAAAGAATATATGATCAGGCTCAGGCTAAATTTAAAGGTGGTATAGGATCCAGTATTGAAATAAACCAGGCGGAAAGTGCTTTCCTACAACAACAAGGTTCATATGTAAATGCCCTATATGCATTGTTAATTGCTAAAACTGATCTTGATAAAGCATTAGGCAAATAACCAAATCCTATTAATTAAAATTACAGATATCCCATATCCAACTTAAAATCAATGAAAATGAAAAATATATTCTCTTTAATCATGATTTGTTTATTGAGCATCATGATCTCTTGTAAATCCAAATCAGCAGATGCAGCAAAAACTGATGGAAGTACAGATAAATCCGCCCGCTTAGCCGAAGTTAAAAAACAGATCGCCACCCTCGAAGCGGAAGCAACTAAACTTGAAATGGAAATAAACCCTGAGGGTAAGAAAGAAAAAACAAAATTGGTAATTGTTCAGTCCTTTCCACCAACGGTTTTTAAAGAGTATATAGATCTGCATGGTTCTGTCACTGCAGATCAACAATTATTTATCAATGCGAAAATGCCAGGTACCACACAACAAATAAATATTAAAACGGGTGATCGGGTAGGAGCCGGACAAATCGTTGCTACTCTCGATGATGCATTGGTGAAACAAAGCTTAGCAGAAGTCGAGCAACAACAAAGTTTTGCTAATGATTTATTTGAAAAACAAAAAGCACTCTGGGATCAGAAATTAGGAACTGAGGTTCAATTCCTGAGCGCGAAAAATAATAAAGAAGCTGTTGAAAAAAGGATGGCTACTACGAAAGAGCAATGGGAAATGACTAAAATAACAGCTCCCATCAGTGGTATTATCGATGAAGTAATGATCAAACCAGGTCAAACGGTAGCTCCAGGAACACCCATTGCCCGGTTAATTAATTTTTCCAAGTTAAAGATTACAGCAGAAGTTCCTGAATCATTTGCTGGTAAGATCAAAGCTGGCAATGTCATTAAAATTTATTTTCCTGACATTCAAAAAGATTATGATTCACGTATAACCTATGTGAGCCCAGTGATCAATGTAGTAAATCGAACATTCAAAGCTGAAGCAGCATTGCCAGCCAATATGAGTGGTGTACTTCCCAATATGATATCCGTAATTAAAATCGTGAACTATACCAATCCAAATGCCATCGTGATCCCGATTAATTATTTACAAAAAGATAGTGGCGGTGACTTCGTGATGGTTGCAGATTCTACTGATGGTGGTTGGAAAGCTGCCAAAAAACCGGTGGTAATCGGAAAATATTACAACGACCTGGTGGAAATAAAATCTGGACTCGATGGTACCAGTAAAGTCATTACGAACGGATACCAGGACCTGATTGAAGGCATGAAACTCGGTATACAATGATAGAAATTAAGAATTAGTGGAAATGAATAGGAGGCGTTACTTTATTAATTTAATTAATTTATGAAAGACATTATCAAAGAATTTAAACCCAGTAGTTGGGCTATCGATAATAAGACGAGCATATATATCCTTACGATCATCATCACGCTGGCGGGTTTATTTTCGTACAATAGGCTGCCGAAAGAACAATTTCCTGAGGTCGCATTTCCACAAATTTTGGTGAATACGATCTATCCAGGTACTTCACCTGCGGATATGGAAAACCTTGTTGCTAAACCGATAGAAAAACAACTCAAGGCGATTGCCGGGATTAAAAAAGTCAGGAGTAGTTCATTGCAGGACTTTTGCCTGATCGTTGCAGAATTTGGAACAGATGTCAATGTTGCTGTCGCCAAGACCAAAGTGAAAGATGCTGTTGACAGGGCGAGGGCAGACCTACCTACAGACCTGCCTAATGATCCAACAATTACGGATATTGATGTATCGAGTATTCCGATTATGAACGTACATATTTCAGGGGATTACGATTTGGATCGTCTCAAAAAATATGCGGATGTAGTTAAAGATAGAGTGGAATCTCTTAAGGAAATTACCCGGGCCGACCTGGTCGGTGCCCTTACCCGTGAAATTCAAATCAATGTAGATATGTATAAAATGGCTGCTGCCAATATTACCATGCGGGATATTGAAGGTGCCGTTGCTTCTGAAAACATGACCATTTCAGGAGGACAGATTGATATGGGCAATGTAAAGCGTGCGATAAGTATAGTTGGAGAATACCATGATCCCCGACTCATAGGTGACATTGTCATCCGGGGTGGTACAGGAGCTATCGTTTATTTAAAAGATATCGCTGAAGTAAAAGATACATTCAAAGAACAGGAAAGTTATGCCAGGTTGAATAAGAAAAATGTAATCTCCCTGAATATCATTAAAAGAAGCGGAGAAAACCTGATAGCTACCTCTGATAAAATAAAAGCGATCTGTGATGATCTTAAAGCCAATGTCTTTCCGAATGATCTCAACGTAAATATTACGGGAGACCTAAGCATCAAGACCCGTGCGGGATTGAAAGATCTTATTAATACCATCATCATCGGATTTTTACTGGTTACCCTGATCCTTATGTTTTTTATGGGAACGACCAATGCTTTGTTCGTAGCCATGTCGGTTCCATTATCAATGTTTATTGCATTCCTGGTGATGCCTTCCTATGGCTTTACACTCAATGTGATCGTATTGTTTGGATTCCTTTTAGCATTGGGCATTGTGGTGGACGATGCCATTGTAGTGATAGAAAACACGCATCGGATTTTTGACAATGGAAAAATACCCATTAAAAAAGCCGCTAAACTCGCAGCCGGTGAAGTATTTCTTCCTGTGTTATCGGGTACACTAACCTCCTTGGCTCCCTTTATCCCACTGGCATTTTGGCCGGGACTTATTGGGAATTTTATGTTTGGATTACCGATTACTTTGATTACAACACTGTTAGCTTCATTGTTTGTCGCTTATATCATCAATCCGGTTTTCGCAGTTGATTTTATGAAAAAACACGATACAGATCAGCCGGAAAAATTATTTAACAGGGGGTTCATCATTACATTAGTAGTCTTTGCGGTAATCATGCTGATGGCCCAGATGGGTGGTAATTTGTTTTTACGCAATCTTACTTTTTGTGTCTTCTTGTTTTATTTGCTGAACAAATTTGTTTTGTATAAAATCATTCGTGGATTTCAGACTAAAGTTTGGCCGAAAGCTCAAAATGGATATGCATCTGTTTTGAAATTTATTCTTAAAGGGTACAGACCGATTGGTGTTTTGGCATTTACTATCTTTTTGTTGTTTGCCAGTATATTCATAGCGGTAAAGTTTATGCCTGGTGTGCGATTATTTCCGGAATCTGATCCCAATTTCGTATATACCTATATTGCATTGCCCATAGGTACAAATCAGGCTTATACGGATAAGATCACATCCATGGTAGAAGATCGTATACTTAAGGTCGTTGGTGAAAACAATCCAATCGTTGAATCCGTAATATCGAATGTAGCAATTGGAGCCGGAGATCCATCCAATTTTGAACAGCAAACCAGTCCACAACTTGGAAAAGTAACGGTAGCATTTACAGAATTTGAAAAAAGACATGGTCAGTCAACAGCCGTATACCTCAGTAAGATCCGCGAAGCCCTGAATGACATACCCGGTGTTGAGATTATCGTCGATAAGGAAAGTAATGGGCCTCCATCAGGCAAACCCATTAGTATTGAAATCAGCGGCGATGAAATGAATGATTTAAATAATACCGCAAAATCATTAAAACATTATCTCGATTCATTGCAGATTGATGGAGTGGAAGAATTGAAATCTGATCTATCGATTACTAATCCGCAACTAAAAATCACCGTAGATCGTCAACGAGCCAATCGGGAAGGTATATCCACAGCGCAAATAGGAATGGATCTGAGAAATGCAGTTTTCGGAAAAGAAGTATCTAAATTAAGAGATGGAGAAGATCAGCATCCTATTCAATTGAGATTTAAACAGGATCAGCGTAACAATATCAACTTGCTCCTCAACCAAAGCATCACCTATCGGGATATGAACATGGGAGGACAGATGCGACAAGTACCCATGTCAGCATTAGCCAGTGTCGAATACGGAAATACCGTTGGATCTATTAAAAGAAAAAATCTTAAACGGGTAGTCACTATTTCTTCTAATGTATTGAATGGGTATAATCCAAACGAAGTATTAGCGAAAGTTCAGGCTGCTACTGCTAAGTTCCAACCTGCTACCGGAGTTGAAATAAATTATTCAGGAGAGCAGGAAGATCAGGCAGAGTCATTTGGATTTTTAACCAGATCATTGATGATTTCATTTGGATTGATTTTCCTTATTCTGGTGACTCAATTCAATTCATTCAGTAAACCGATGATCATTCTCGTAGAAATATTATTTAGTATTATAGGTGTATTGTTGGGATTCACTTTAATCAGGATGGAATTTTCAATTATCATGACTGGAATTGGTGTGGTAGCCCTTGCCGGTGTCGTCGTGCGGAATGGAATCTTATTGGTTGAATTTACCGAGATGATGCTCAAACAGGGATATACTATTCGGGATGCTGTGATAGAAGCTGGTCGCACGAGGATGACCCCGGTGTTCCTTACGGCTATGGCTACCATCCTCGGTTTGATACCTCTCGCTATTGGGTTTAATATTGATTTTGTTACATTATTCAGTGAGTGGAAACCTAATATTTTTCTTGGAGGTGACAATAATGCTTTCTGGGGACCATTAAGCTGGACTATGATCTTTGGACTTGGATTTGCTACATTATTGACGTTGTTCCTCGTGCCGGCTTTAATGGTACTAGCCGACAGGACTAAATCAAAACTTGGATTAAAGACATACGAACAGAAAGCAAGAGAAGAGGCTTTGGAAATTGAAAGCTAGATAAATAGAATAACAGGTATTCTCCTGTGCGACTTCATAATTCTAATGTCTATCTTTGACCTTCTATACTTCAAACTGCAGTTACTAGTTTCTTTTATACTTCATGCACTACCTTACCCTCGAACGCGCTAATAAATCATTCGGCGAAAAAATCCTGTTTAAAGACGTAGCCCTTATGATTAATAAAGGGGAGAAGATCGCTTTGATCGCACCCAACGGGAGTGGTAAAAGTTCTTTGCTACGTATGATAGCCGGAATAGACAAACCGGAAGGTGAAACGGCTTCTTATTTATTATCCAGGAATATAAAGCTTGCTTTTCTTGATCAGGATCCTAATTTTAATCCTGAAGCATCAGTAATAGATAGTGTCCTGGATGCTGATGTACCAGCTATAAAAGCCGTGAAAAGCTATGAATTGGCTCAACTCCATGCGGTTGAAAATCCGAAAGCACTTGAGGAGGCATTTCATGAAATGGATGTACATAAGGCCTGGGATGTAGAATCAAGGGTTAAAGAAATTTTATTTAAACTCAACCTGCAAAATCTTGAACAAAAAGTAAAAAGTCTGTCAGGAGGCCAGGTTAAACGGCTTGCATTAGCTCATGTACTTTTAGCTCAGGCAGATCTGATCATACTCGATGAACCCAGTAATCATTTGGATCTGGATATGATCGAATGGCTCGAAGAATATCTTAGCCAGGATGCCTTGACTGTACTCATGGTGACCCACGATAGGTATTTTCTCGATAATGTATGTGATACCATCCTTGAACTGCACCAGGGATCTCTGTTCAGGTATAAAGGTAATTACTCAGCCTTTTTAGAAAAGAAAGATCTCATGATGGAAAATGACGTAATCCGTCATGACAAATTAAGGCAACTCTATAAACAGGAATTGAATTGGGTTCGTCGTCAACCCAAAGCACGAACCACAAAAGCCAAAAGCCGTGTAGATAAGTTTAATGTGATCGAAACAGCACTTAATGCCAGCAAGGAAGATCAAAAACTTAAAATTGAATTTTCCTCAGCAAGACTTGGAAGCAAGATTCTTGAGTTAAACTATATCAGCAAATCTTTTAATGGTGTGACTCTGATTAAGGATTTCCATTATATATTTAAGAAAGGAGAGCGCATCGGTATTGTAGGTCCAAATGGTGCTGGCAAATCTACGTTACTCAATATCCTTATGGGTAAACTTACTCCGGATCACGGTAAGATTATCCGCGGTTCTACTGTAAAATTCGCATATTATGAACAAACTGGTTTAAAGCTCGATGAAGATAAAAGAGTGATAGAAGTAATCCGGGATATTGCTGATAATTATAAACAACCAGACGGCTCCGTGATTGGTGTCGCTCAGTTACTGGAACGTTTTATGTTTGACCGCAAAAAGCAGCAGGTTTATGTATCCCAGATCAGCGGAGGTGAAAAAAGAAGACTTTATCTCCTGACGATCCTGATGCAACAACCAAACTTTCTGATCCTGGATGAGCCGACCAATGACCTCGATATATTTACCCTACAGGTTATAGAAGAATATCTGGCGGAATATCCCGGATGTCTGATTATTGTATCCCACGATCGGTTTTTTCTGGATAAAGTAGTGGATCATCTGTTTGTTTTTGAAGGGAATGGTGTGATCAAAGATTATAATGGCAATTATACTCAATATCGTCTCGAACAGGAATCAAAAAAATACGATGATCTCCGTCCGAAAGATGCAGCCAACACGCAGGGAAAACAAGACCGGGAAACTCAAAAAAATCTCAGCAGGATTGAAAAACAAATCGAGCAATTGAATAAAAAGAAAAAAGAATTGCAATCAAGATTTGAAAATTCAGATATTAAAACAGATGACCTCATCAAATGGTCTGCGGAATTAAAAGAAGTAGATGCACAATTGGAATTGAAGGAAGATGAATGGCTGAGCTTGTCTTAATAAATAGAGCTTGATCTAATTCTGCTGTTTCTTGTAGATTTGTTTCTTATTTACTTATCAAATAAAACCTTAGTTATGAAATTCTTCTTTTTGTCTCTGTTTTTTTTATGTTCCATATTGACGGTATCAGCCCAATCCAATATTGGTATCCAACTATATAGTTTTCGCAATCAATTCAAAACCGATGTGCCCGGTACACTAATGGCAGTTGAAAAAATGGGTTTTCGATTGATCGAAGGAGGTGATAGTTATGGTATGCCTGTCAAGGACATTAAACTACTTATCGACAAAAGTAAATTTAAAGTTATTAGTGTCCAGGCGGATTACAACGACCTTGAAAAGAATCCAATGCTGGCCGTTGAAAAGGCCAAAGCATATGGTGCAGAATATGTCATGTGTGCATGGATACCGCATCCAGAAGCACCCTTATCTATAGAATTGGCAATGGCAGCAGTCAAAGTATTTAACGATGCTGGAAAGGTATTAGCTGAAAACAATATCAAACTTGTATATCATGCTCATGGATATGAATTTTCTCCGTACGAAGGAAGCACGATATATGACTATATGATGAAAAATATGGATCCCCGTTACGCCAATTTTGAAATGGATGTATTCTGGATGAAACACCCCGGACAGGATCCGATCGCTTTATTTAGTAAGTATCCGGGAAGATATCCATTGGTGCATCTTAAAGACAGGCTTCCAGGTACACCCGGCAATCAACTCGGCAGGGCGGATGTAGAGACTAATGTAGTTCTTGGCACCGGTGATTTAGGCATCAAAGAAATTTACGCTGCAGCTAAGAAAGCAGGTGTGAAATATTATTTTATTGAAGATGAATCCTCAAGATCAATGGATCAGGTACCCAAGAGTTTAGCTTATCTGAAAGGTTTGAAATAGTGAAACTGCAAAAAATTTACTTTTAAAATAGAATTTACTTTCAAACCGATTCTGTTTCAAAAACTACCTTTTCGAAAGAGAATTAGTCATTTATTGTAAGTTTTTGTTCTGAATATATCTATTGGGGAAATATTGCTTCCCCCGGATTACTGACATTTTTTACTCTCTTTACACTTAGAGTAAAGAGTGTCAAATGAAAAAGTTAATTCCATATATAATTGCAATAGCGATCACATCCCTGTTGTGGTGGTGGTGGTGCCACTGGCCCAAATGCAATCCGTGTAATGATCCGCAACTGGTAAAAGTAGTACCAGGCAGTTCTCAGATCCGTTACAATTGGGAATTCATACAGGCTGTACAACACAGTAATAATACAGCAACCAGTTCTATTAGTATAGTACCGGCGGGTACAGTATCTATTAATTCAGTCGCCAATGATTCCGTCACCACGAGTATTATCCTGGTGGCATCTGATTCAATCTCCGGCATTCATTGTTTGGGAGTGAAAGGAGGTTTCGGATTTACATGTATTAATCCTGATGGTGGCCCCGGAATAGCTATCGATGGCATTATTCCATTCAATGAAGATTGTAATGCTTTAACTAAATGTTGCCTGAGGACTATGCAGATCAGGGCTGAAAATATAGGATCACATATTAAATGTACCCCTGGTAAAATTCTTTCTGGCGGAACAGTCGGTTTGACCGGGATCATTCGTAGTTGTGCAGGAAGTACAGATACCGTGTTTTTGAGTATTAATTTCCATTAGACCAGATTATATATGGTTTACTCTTTTCAAATGCAATCCTGGATCGATAGGAATAAATTTATTTTAATAGGAGACGGCGATGTCTTTATCCTCAGTGTGGTAATCACTATCCAAGTCTGAGGTATAGTTTTAATTTATTTTTATTGTTGATTCCCGTATCATCAATTCTGTCCCGAGTTTAATAGTTGTAAAGTTTTTATCTGTCCATTTTAATCTATTATGGTCTAAAAGAAGCTTTGCTGCTTGTTTTCCCATTTCAAAACCGGGGTTAAACACGGATGTAAGATTAGGCTCTATTATAGTAGTAATAGGATCATTATTAAATCCCATGACAGCTAATTGCCCGGGCACATGGATACCGGCTTTTTTACAATATTGAATTATACTTACGGCCATCGTATCGTTCGTACAAAATACAGCGTCCGGAGGGATGGGAAGTGATAATAATTCCTGAATCGCCTGTATTGCTTCATCCCCGCTTTTGGTCTTTAACTCATAAATGAAGTTTTTATTTACATTGATGCCATGTTCTTTTAAAGCTTTGGTATATCCTAATATTCGATCCCTGTAATTTTCTCTATGTCTTTGACCAGACAGATGAGCTATGTGTCGGTATCCTTGATCTATAAGGTGTTTAGTGGCCACATATGCTACTTTTACATTATCGATGAGGACTTTGTGACTGTTGAGTTCCGAGGGTACTCTGTCGGCAAATACAACGGGGATTCGATTTTTAAAAAATGGAAGAAAGTGATCATAGTTTCTGGTTTCCATTGCGAGAGAGACAATCAATCCACTCACCCTGCTATTGAGGAGAGCCTGAGCATTTTGTACTTCGTCTTTATACCGGTCATGAGATTGAAGGATAATGACATTCATACCCTGGCTGGAAGCCTCTTCTTCTACACCGCTTATGATTTGAGCATGAAAGTTCCGGTTGATCCAGGTAGTGATGACACCTATATTATTACTTTTATTTTGTCTTAGATTAGCTGCGATGTCATTCGGGATATAATTTCTCTTCTTCGCCAGCTTAGTAATGATTTTAATTTTGTCTTCGCTGATACTCGAATGACCCCGGAGCGCCCTGGATATTGTGGAAGGCGATACATCGAGTTCTTTCGCAAGATCATAAATAGTTACGTGGGTCTTACTTTTCAAGGGAGATATTAATTTCTATTGTAAAGAAAGTGAAATAGTGGAAGTAAAGTATACATGCTTGTTATATTTCTTCAAAATAAAAATATGTTTCGATAGTACATACGTTTAGCCTGTTCTCTATTGGGTCCATATATGAATCTGTTAAGGTTCCAGATTTTTTAAAAAAAAATTACGCAATCGATTGCGTTTATTCTGGTTTTAAATTACATTTACCCAGAATTGAAAACGAAAGTACTCACGTTGTACTGTATGCAATCGATTGAGTAGATTTTATGCAATCGATTGCTAAAATTGTGTTAAAACAAATCGCAAAACTCTATATGTATGAAAATTAATCTTTCTTCTACACTGTTGTTCATGCTTATAGGCATGACTGCTTCAGCCCAAAAAGGGTCGATACAAGGTACTGTCACAGGCGATGGACTTCCTATCGAATTTGCCAGTGTCGGCATCACGGCTCTTGGTCTTGGCGCGTCCACCGATGCTAATGGCAAATATGTAATTGATGATGTGCCATATGGTACGTATCAACTTACCGGCTCTTTTGTGGGCTATACGACGTTTAATCAAACAGTCACAGTCAATTCTTCAGATCCTGTTATTATGGATGTTTCTCTTGGAGAAGGAGCTTCTTTATTGGATGAGATCATAGTTACCGGATATACTTCTCAAAAGAAAAAGGATATCACCGGCGCTGTATCAGTGGTCAATGTCAAAAGTTTGAAAGCGATACCTTCCGGCACAATAGAATCTGTACTGCAAGGGAATGCAGCCGGTGTGACTATTATTAATTCAGGTGCACCCGGTAGTCCCAGCAATATCCGCGTCAGAGGTATTACTTCAGTAGGTAGTACTGACCCATTAATGATCATTGATGGTACTCCCGGAAGTATACATGATCTCAATCCCAACGATATCCAGTCTATCCAGATACTTAAGGATGCAGGAGCTGCTGCGATCTATGGTGTCCGTGGATCGAATGGGGTAATCATTGTAACCACCAAACGGGGAACTCCAGGTAAAGTCACAGTAAATTATGAAGCATACATTGGTAGTCAAAGGCCCTTAAAAAATGGATGGGACCTCGCCACACCTCAGGAAAATGCGGATGCTATCTGGACTCAATTTAAAAATAGCGGACTAGCACCTTTACATGCTCAATACGGAAGTGGAGCTAACGCTGTAGTACCTGATTATATCACTCCTTTTGGGTTGGTAGGCACTAATGCCAACACTGATCCTTCCAAATATGCATTATATACGAATCAGATCACTAAAGCCAATAAAGAAGGAACGGACTGGTTTCATGAAATATTTAAACCCGCTACAATCATGAATCATGACTTATCCATCAGTGGAGGTAGTGAAAAAGGAACGTTTATGATGTCTTTAAATTATTTAGATCAGGATGGGACATTGATTCGTACCAATCTTAAGAGATATAGTGCGCGGATCAATTCAAACTTTAATGTGAATAAAAATATTCGCATTGGAGAAAGTATCTATATGAATTACAAAAAGAACCCTGGATATCTTGGACTTCCGGGGGTAAATAATGCTAATTCTATCAATGCTGCTTTCAGAATGCCCAGGATAGTACCTGTCTATGACATTATGGGCAATTTTGCAGGGGGAGGCTCCCGTAGTCTTGGAAACTCTCCAAATCCTGTTGCTATCATGGAACGAACCAAGGACAATAAGGAAAACCGATACGGTATATTAGGTAATGTATTCGGAGAAATTGATTTCCTTAAACATTTTACAGCCAGGACCAGTATCGGTGGTACGACGGATATATTTAATAACTACACGTTTGTATTTACTGCATATGAAAATGCAGAGAACTCACAAAACCCAAATAGTTTTATTGAAAACTACGGTACCACGACCAGCCTTACCTGGAATAACACACTTAATTATAAAAACACATTTAATGCTCATCACAATTTAAATGTATTGTTGGGAACAGAATCAATTAGCAATGCCGGCAGAGGTGTAAGTGGAGCAAGAGGTAGTTATTATGTAACTAACCCGGCTGATCTTACTGTTGACCCTAATTTGTGGACTTTAAATTTTGGTACACCTACAGGACAGAGTAATTCTAATATTGCAATCAATGGCTTTCAAACACCATATGAAAATTCACTATTCTCGACTTTTGGAAGAGTAGATTACAATTTTGATAATAAATATTACCTGAGTGGTACATTAAGAAGAGATGGTTCATCGGTGTTTGCACCTGAAAACAGATTTGGTATTTTCCCTTCTGTCACCGCCGGATGGAGAATATCTGCTGAACCATTCATGAAAGGCGTTTCATTTATTGACGATTTAAAATTGAGAGCTGGTTGGGGGAAATTAGGATCATTGAGTAATGTAACTCCTACGAATGCATTCACCTTATATGGTCAAAGTAGCGTAGAGTCTTATTATGATATCAATGGAACCAGCACAACGCCTCAGCAAGGATTATTTGCAAGTCAGATCGGAAATACTCAAACTACCTGGGAAGAAGATATCATCACTAACATAGGCTTTGATGCAAGTTTAGCAAAAGGAAAACTTGATCTTACTGCCGAATGGTATAAAAAAGAAATAAGTGGATTATTATTTCCTGCAGCTATCCCGGCGACAGCTGGTGGAGCAAGGCCGCCATTGGTCAATTCAGGGAATATTCAGAACACCGGGATAGACTTGTCCGTGACTTATCATGGAAAAGTAAACAGCGATTTTTCATTTGATATTGGTACGAATATTACAACCTATGCAAATGAAGTTAAAAGTTTACCTCCCGGCTTCCAGTATATAGACTACGGGCAATCAAGGCTTCAGGTTGGTCAGGCCATTGGTGCTTTTTTTGGTTATAAACAAATAGGTTTATTCCAAAGTCAGGCCGAAGTAGATGCAGCTCCAAAACAAGATGCGGCTGCTCCGGGAAGGAGTCGATACGCTGATATCAATGGCGATAATAAAATAGATGCTAACGATCGAACTCATTTTGGCAATCCTAATCCCGATTTCACAGCAGGCCTTTCTCTAAGTGCTACCTATAAAAATCTTGATTTCGGAATGTTCTGGTATGCCAATGTAGGTAATGATTTAATTAATAATGTGCGTAATTCTATTGATTTCCCACAGACGTTTGATGTGGCTATCAGCAAAGCTGCAGTATATGATTCCTGGACACCCGATAGACCGAATGCAAAAGTTCCCAAGCTCGAACGAGGCGCTAACTTTAGTAATAATACAGCATTCAATTCATACTTGATGGAAGATGGATCATTTGTACGATTAAAAAATCTTCAGGTTGGTTATACTTTCCCTCTAAGTAAATTGGCCAAAATAGGTGCCAGTAAATTCAGAATCTATGTACAGGCAGTAAACCTCTTGACTTTTACTAAGTATACAGGTCTGGATCCGGAAATATTGGGTTCAACCCTCACCAGTACCAATTTTGGTATTGACGGGGGAGCATACCCTGCTAATCAGACTATGTATACCGGTGGCATTAATATTACCTTTTAATTCAATTCTTCAATACGATAAAATGAAAAAAATATATTTAAATCTAATCATGATTTTTGGCGTGATCATGATCTCGACCAATTTTGGTTGTAATGATTTCTTAGATAAACAACCTTTAGGTGCACTGAGCGCTTCAAACGTGGTGAATAAAGCGGGTATAAATGCTTTGTTGATTGGCGCCTATTCCGTATTAGATGGTCAGGTAGGACTCACCAATCTTGCCGGAGTAGCCGGTGTAGTAAATCCCACAGGTATTACCTATGCATCCGCCTGTTCCAATTGGATCTATGGCAGTGTATGTGCAGATGATTCTTATAAAGGATCTACACCTACTGATCAACCTCCTATAGTGCAGTTGGCTACCTGGAGCCTTTCTGCTACTGGAGGTACCAATACTTATATGAACTATAAATGGGCTATTCTATACACCGGTATTCAACGGGCTAATGAAGTGCTTAGATCGCTTCCGCAAGCCACAGATATCGATGCATCCGAAGCTAAACGACTCGATGCAGAATCTAAATTCTTGCGTGCATTCTATCATATGGATGCTCAAAAGATGTGGAACTATCCTCCTTATGTGGATGAAACAGTGACCGTGGATAATGCTAATCTGAATGTTCCCAATGTGGATGCTGCCGGAGGTTTTATAAGTATATGGCCAAAGATTGAAGCAGACCTTGTTTTTGCCAAAGACAATCTGCCTGCAGTTCAGGCACAGGTTGGCAGAGTTAATAAATGGGCCGCACAAGCTTTTCTTGCAAAAGCGTTCATGGCACAGGACAAATATGCTCAGGCTAAACCCTTATTGGAAGAATTGATATCAAGTGGAGTCACTGCCAAAGGAGATAAATATGCATTGGTAAATTTTGAAAGCAATTTTAATGCTCAAACTAAAAATGGCCCTGAATCAGTATTTGCTTGTCAGATGTCTGTAAATGACGGATCACAATTGAATGGAAATTTTGGTGATGTATTAAATTTCCCTAATGGTGCCGGCGCTCCCGGAGGATGTTGCGGATTTAATAACCCTTCTTATAATCTGGCCAATGCTTATAAGACAGATGATGCAGGCTTGCCTTTGTTGGATACCTATAATAGTGGTCCAGGTGTAAATGACGGCAATGCAAGTAATGTATATACCGGCAATCTTGATCCACGGATTGACTGGACGATTGGCAGACCTGGTGTTCCTTATTTGGATTACGGTCCGCATACCACTAACTGGATCAGGGATCTTTCTGTAAATGGTGTATTCAACCCAAAGAAAAATGTGTATGCAAAAAGCCAGTTTGGAAATTTATCTTCCAACGAAACTGCTTTTTGGGGTGCCACTCAAATCAATGCTAACAATTATATTTTTATTCGTTTTGCAGATATTATTTTATGGGCTGCTGAATGCGAAGCTGAAACAGGTAGCCTTGATAAAGCTCAGGAATATGTAAACCAGATAAGAAATCGCGCAGCTGATCCAGCAGGATGGGTATATAATGGCGCAAACTATAATGCAACGAGTGCAAAGTATACGATTACAGCCAGTTCTACTCCAGCTGATAAATATAAAATTGCAGCATGGCCCGCTGGTAAATTTTCCGGAGGCGGAAAAGACTTTGCCCGCAAAGCAATCCAGTTTGAAAGAAGACTCGAATTAGCTATGGAAGGTCATCGTTTCTTTGACCTGCAACGTTGGGATAATGGAACGGGCTCTATGGCCAATATTCTTCAAACCTATCAAACGGTTGAAAAAACCAGGAAGTCATTCCATTCAGTGAATCCAACTGCAGTTTTTACAAAAGGTGTTAGTGAATTTTTCCCTTTACCGCAAACACAGATTGATCTGGAAAACTCCACAGGTAAAATAGTATTAAAACAATTACCGGGTTATAATTAAGCTATCATACATTCATTTTTTATATTTAATACGGCTATTCTGTTTTATTATGTACAATTCTAGATAGAATAGTCCGTTTTTTTAATGACATTACTTTCTAAATCAATAAAATCATCATTACTTATGACTCTTAAAGTTTTAATTAGTTTTTTATTTACTTGTTTTATACTAGGCAATATCTCCGGTCAATCTATGAAGGTTGGTGTTTTTGATACAGCCGTGGATGTCGGCAAACCAAAGATGGCAGGCAGCTCTGTATATGATCCGGTTAAACAGGAATACACGATCAAAGGTGCTGGATACAATATTTGGTTTAACAGGGATGAATTCCAATACCTCGCATCAAGGATACAAGGTGATTTCATTGTCACTGCTGATATGGATTTTCCTAATCCTGGAAAAGAAGGCCATCGTAAAGTGGGTTGGATGGTGAGAGAAACATTGCAGGAGGATGCAGCTCAACTCAGTGCAACCAAACATGGAGATGGTTTAATCGTAGCTCAATGGCGGGTCATGCGGGGTGCTTTTATGCGAGACCCACAGGATGAACAGTTTTTTCCAAAGAAAAAAGTAAGAACAGTACAATTGGAGCGAAGAGGAAAAACTTTTACCATGCGGGTTGCCAATCCGGGAGAGCCTTTGCAATCAATAGGCCCTGTCACGATGGATAATATTGGCGACAATCCTTATGTGGGTTTATTTGTAGGATCTCACAATGCAGATGTGGTTGAAGAAGCAAAAGTCTGGAATGTACGGATTGATAAAGTGATGTCGTCCAATTTCAATTTTAATGGAGCTGATTCCATTGGCAGCAGGTTGGAAGTATTGGATGTATTCACAGGAAACAGGAAAGTAATCTATGAAAGCAATCTGCGATTTGAAGCACCAAACTGGATGCCGGATGGCAAAAAATTATTGTTCAACAGCAAAGGATCCATTTGGACTATACCGGTAGCCGGAGGCGAAATGCCAACAAAACTCAACACAGGTTTTGTAGACCGTAACAACAATGATCACGTCATTTCATTCGATGGTAAAATGCTTGGGATAAGCAGTTCCAGGCAGGGAATGTTTGGTGGTGGATCTACAGTTTATGTATTGCCATTGGCTGGTGGAACTCCAAAATTGATTACTGAAAAGACACCCTCCTATTTACATGGATGGGCATCTAATAATAAAGAAGTTTATTATGTAGGAAGACGCGATACTTCCCGCAATTCACCCTATCATGTTTATAAAGCGAATATTGAAACCGGTGCAGAAACACAATTGACTAATTTTAAATTCGGACATGTAGACGGACCAGAAGGATCTCCGGATGGTCAATGGGTTTATTACAATGGATCTCAGACGGGTACTATGCAATTGTATAGAATGAAAACAGATGGATCAAATGTGGAACAATTGACTTTTGATCAATACAACAATTGGTTTCCGCATATGTCTCC
>JBDTUE010000017.1:0-36447 GCA_040007895.1 Saprospiraceae bacterium
AAGATTTTAAATCGCCCCGACAATGAAACTCCGTTTCTATTGATTCCGGTAGGTTATCCGGCAATGGATGCCATGGTTCCGGATATAAAAAGAAAAGAAACTCACGAAGTCATTGTCTGGTACTGACATAATATTGATAATTCCAAAAGACTTATCGACAGACTAGTTATCCTTTCATTACTTTATTCCAATTAAAAAATGGTTTACCAATATAGATTATTAAGGAACGATTGTCACAAGATTTTCAAGTATTGGCACCCCTACTTTAATTACTTTTCCTTCGGTCTTTTTTATTTTAAGTATTTCAATACCTCTCCATAACTGTCCGCAATCATTATGAAGTCTGCAATCATCCAATATCAGGGTACCTCCCGGATGAACGCGGATTACAGATCCCTGAGGCATGGATACTCTACATTTAATCCGCAATGAGGCTCCATTTAATATTTCTACGTCTCCTTCAAGATCACGTGCTCCATACCAGGTGATAGTATCCTTTATTGTAATTTTTTTGAAAGGATCGTATCGGCACCATGTTTTGATTAATAGTGTACGTACCGGATTTTCAGTATTGGATAAATTTTTGTGTAACAATCCTACCTGGCAGGGAGAAAGAGCAGATTGAAATGCATTGTAATCCATCATATTATTAGATGTAATCCCCATACACCCGGGATTTTCAGGGACCCAACATTTATTATTGTGCATTGGTGTATCCTCACAACCATCAAAAGTCCAGGCATGGTACAAGCCAAGTACATGTCCTATCTCATGATTGAACGTCCCCCGTACATTCCATTCATTTAAACCTTTTTCAAATATTCCTGAGATCTTCACTGCATTTCCCAAAGCAATGCCCACACAACCGGATTGATATGTCGGGGAACGGGCACTATCCGGATGATGCGGCAAAATAAAAATATTGATAATGCTATCTAATCCTTTTCCATATTTTTCAATGACCGTATAATCTGCATTATTGCTTCGGGATCCCTGGTGCAAATAAAAATACAAGTCATCATCGTAATGAAAATAGATACCCGCTGTTTGAGGATCTTCTTTCGGATTGTCTCCAGTCAGTACATATTTGATGTTTACGGGTATGACCGGTATGTCATTTCCCTGAGGCAACCAGAGTTTATTATTTGAATCAAATAACAGCTGCATCACGTGTATCAGTTTATGAACAAAGATGCGGCCGCTATCCTCACTAAAGTTATGCGTGCTGTCCGCCGAATTCATAAAATGAAAATTTATTCGCAAATATCTTGTTGGTGAATGTTCTTTGTGTAATGTATCCATCACATAAGCCGATGATTCAAAACAAGATCGCAGATCATCTCTGGTCAGGGCTTCTGTTTTCGGATGGTTCACGAGATCGTCCAACGTGACTAAAGCTGTTGACACTTTGGGTGTACAGCTTTCAAAAATCACCAATAAAAATATTGGCAAATACCCCGTCAATTTACATATTGAGTCCTCCACAAATACTAATGACTTGTCCGGTAATATATTTTGATGCATCGGATGCCAGGAATGCAGCCAGATCTGCTACTTCATTGCCCGTACCAAATCTTTTGATAGCTAAACTTGCGAAATATTGATCTTTCGTTTTATCATCAAGCGCTTGAGTCATTTCGGTTTCAATAAAGCCGGGAGCAATTGCATTGCACCGAATACTTCTACTTCCTACTTCTTTAGCGATTGATTTAGTAAATCCAATCATTCCTGCTTTGGATGCAGCATAGTTTGCCTGGCCGGCATTTCCGAATACCCCAACCACGGATGACATATTAATTATGGAACCTGATTTGGCAGATAACATTGGTTTAAGTGCATGTTTGGTAAGATTAAAGGCGGATTTGAGATTTACCCTGATTACTTCATCCCATTGATCTTCACTCATACGAAGCATCAGGGTATCTTTAGTAATTCCAGCATTATTAATCAGAATATCCAATTTGCCAAAATCCGAGATGACTTGTTTAATCAGGGATTCTGCTTCAGTAAAAGATGAAGCATCCGATTTATAGGCTTTCACTTTGACTGTATCCAATAGTGATACCAGCGCGTTGGCTTTATCACCAGATGCCGAATATGTAAATGCCACTGAAGCACCTAATGAAATAAACTTTTTCACCAACGCTTCACCTATTCCCCTGCTCCCACCGGTGATCAGGGCCACTTTATTTTCTAATGAATTCATTTGTAGTAATAATATAGAAGTAAAGATAATTATAGAGACTCAATATGGTTAAAAATAAAAGATGATCCTACAATTGATTGTAATAGAAGTAAGGATTGTTAATGTAATGAAAATAGTAAGGTTAAGAGACGGTTAATTAAAGGATATTATTGCTATTGAAGCAACCCACCTTTCTAACTTTAGTCCTTGAAAATAATTAAGTCATGTCGATGGGTAACCATTGATATGATCTAAAGTTACCATTGCATGAAATTTCTACTTACTTCTATTTTCTCTTTATTCTTTTTTTGTTCTATTCTCCCAGGCAGTACTCCACCACCCCCAAAAGAATTGCATGCAACCCGCTGCACCACAGTGCCGGTGATCGATGGCAAAATTGATGATGAAGCCTGGAAACAAGCCAGGGAGATTACTGATTTTATCGAATTCAGGCCTTTGATCGGAGATAAAGAAAAACATGAGGAAAGAACTGTAGCTTATCTTATGTATAATGATCAGGGTATTTACTTTGGAGGAAGGTGTTATGAACCAAATCCTGATCGAATATCAAAAGAACTTAAAGGAAGAGATGGATTTGGCACTAATGATTATATAGGGATCATATTTGATACGTACAATGATAAAATAAACGGGTTTGAATATTTTGTAACTCCTTTAGGCGAACAATGGGATGCAAAGATGTCACCCGGCAATAATAGCAACAATGGTGGAGAAGACTTTAATTGGAATGCCGTATGGACGAGTGGAGTACAATTAAATGAACATGGATGGGATTTTGAAATGTTCATTCCTTTTTCTGCTATTCGTTTCGGCAAAGATGATATCCAGGATTGGGGTTTAAATATCACCAGGCGCAGGAAAATCACGGAAGAACAATATACGTGGAATCCAATCGATCCAACAAAAAATGGATTTTTAACCCAGGAGGGGTTTTGGAAAGGTGTAAAAGAAATCAAACCACCTGTACGATTACAATTTTCACCGTATTTTTCTATTTATACTAATCATTTTCCATCAACAAGCCCCGACGTTAAAAGCTGGACCAGCCAGGTTAATGGTGGACTCGACATTAAATATGGAATCAGCCAGGCTTATACACTGGATGCAATATTGATTCCTGATTTCGGTCAGGTTCAAAGTGACAACCAGGTATTGAATCTAACTCCGTTTGAAGTGAAGTTTAATGAGAACAGAAATTTTTTTAGCGAAGGCACTGAATTATTTAATAAAGGTGGTTTCTTTTATTCAAGACGTATCGGCGGGAATCCCCTTCATCAATACGAGGTGTATGACAATCTTAAACAAGGAGAAACCGTACTTAAAAATCCAACAGAAACAAAACTCATTAATGCCAGTAAGATATCAGGTCGTTCACAATCGGGGCTCGGTATTGGATTTTTAAATGCAATTACTAAACCACAATATGCCTTTATCGAAAATGGAAGTGAAGGTACTACCCGGGAGGAGCTCACCTCTCCATTGACTAATTATAATGTGCTTGTATTGGATCAAACGCTTAAGAACAATTCATCAGTCACCTTATTCAATTCATCCGTACTTAGGGCTGGTGGCGATTATGACAGCAATGTCTCTGCATTTCTCTTTGATATGAATGAAAAATCAAACACCTGGAATATCAATGGTAAAGCTGCCGTTAGCAAATATTTCAGCCAGGAAGCAGATAAAAAAGTTGGTAAGAGTGGAGCGCTTGGATTTGGAAAAATCAGTGGTCGGTTTAATTTCAGAATAAATAATGAATATGCTGACAGCCGCTATAGTCATAACGATCTCGGCTACTTTACGAACAATAATTTTATCAATAATAGTTTGAACGCAGGATACCGGATTATTAAACCGAAAGGGTGGTATAACCGAATCAATTTTAATTTTAATGCTTTCGTGTCTCACCTCGCGTCCCGAATAGGAACGATCGATACAAAATTTCAGAATACTTCCTTAAATTTTAATGTAAATACTCAGACAAAAAAATTAATGTTTTTTGGAATATTTACTGGCTATAACACTCCGCGAAATGATTTCTACGAACCAAGGACAACAGGATATTTTTTGTATCGCGGTGCCCGTGTAAATGTTGGTGCCTGGATGGAGTCCCGGGAAGCAAGAAAATATAGTTATTATTTCGAGGTATTTAACGCAAATACTATTAACTTTTACAATACTCATGCTTTTGAAGGTTACTTCCAGCAGAAATACAGGTTTTCTTCTAAATTTTCAATTACCCACAACATGAGTTATGAACCTACCAATAACAATATTGGATTCACTTCTCAATTGGCGAATGGAGAGATTATTATTGGCCGGCGAAAAATTAATACGACATCCAATATTCTAGGGGCAAATTATAATTTCAATAATAAAATGGGGATCAATCTGCGGGTGAGACATTATCTAAGCTCCGTAAAGCATAAAGAGTTTTATTCTTTGAACAATGATGGTCGACTTACTTCAACGAAAGCATTCACTGATAATGCTGATTACAGGGTGAATTTTTTAAATGTAGATATGGTTTATACCTGGCAATTTGCACCTGGTAGTTTCCTGAATCTGGTATGGAAAGATGCTTCCTTTACTTCAAATGATCAAAGTGATACACATTATTTTAAAAATCTGAATGGAGTATTGGATTCCGAAGCCAATAATAATTTTTCATTGAAAGTAATTTATTTTATTGACTACCAATCCCTGAAGAAAAAGTCAGATAAAACGAACTAACCATTTGTACCTTTCTTAAAGAATTCCCACGTAAAGACCTTAATAAATAAAATTATCAGGACAAGTCCCGGAATATCTTTTTGCATCTTTGTGACTTCATGATTCGCTATGTTTTCACACCTGTCTAAATTTATTCAAAATCGCCAATGTCTCGCTGTCGGCGCTGTATTTCTGATTTTAGGCTGTCTTTTTGGAAACTGGGCAACACTGATACCGACAATCAAAACCAAATTTGATCTGAATGATGCAAGACTTGGCTTAATCCTTCTTTGCTTACCGGTGGGTGGTGCAGTAGCGAATCCAATCTCTTCCTGGTTTATTCATAGTTACGGAATGCAACGCATGACCATAGTAGGGCTTACTGGAATGTGTTTGTTTTTTATTTTCCCAGTCTGGTCTCCATCGGTATGGGGTGTAATACTTGGACTTTTTTTAACCGGGGCATCCATTGCGTTTACTAATGTATCGATGAATACCTGTGCTTCTTCCCTGGAATATCAGCTTAAAGATCATATCATGTCTACTTGTCACGGGTTGTTTAGTCTTGGCTTGATGCTTGGTTCTTTAATGGCCAGTACATTAATAGGTTTAAAAGTAAAACCAGTTAATCAAAGTCTGTTGATTTCATTACTGATGGTTTTATTGGGGTATAATATTTATAAAATAATCCTGAGTATAAAAGATGATCATCATTCGGAAATAGTAAATGAAAAGCCCCGTTTTTCCTTTCCTACCGGACCTCTTTTGGTCATGATCGGCATAGCCATGTGTACCAATCTGACGGAGGGTTCCATGGCGGATTGGTCAGCCGTTTTTCTCAGAGATGTGGTACACGCCAAAGCTTATTTTTGGGGATGGGGCTTAGCCTCTTATTCTTTTTGTATGGCTATGGGTAGATTTTTTGGAGATTATATTATTCCAAAATATGGAGCTAATAATGTCTTGAAGTACGGAGGATTTCTCAGTGCAACCGGAATATCGCTGGCCGTATTTTTTCCTTTTACATGGGTGTGTATTATTGCGTTTGGACTGGTAGGTGTAGGTGTATCCTGTGGTGCACCGATCATGTACAGTGCAGCTGCGCGATTACCTAATTTAGCAAAAGGAGTAGGCCTGGCTACCCTCAATACATTTTCTATATCAGCATTTTTAGGTGGTCCCGTAATCATAGGATTTATATCTAGTGCCATCAATTTACAAACTGCTTTGTTCCTGGTAAGTCTTATGGGATTAGGGTGGGTGTTTCTTTCGTCCAGGATAAAGTTTTAGAATTGTATTTTAGTAAATGAAATATGATAGTAACGGTAGAAATAAGTTTATTCCCATTAGAAAAAAATTATAGTCCGGTCATCAGAGCTTTTATAGATCGACTTAACGAATACGATTCTATTAGAACCACTGTGCAGCCAGCCAGTACATTGGTCATCGGTGAGTTTGACGAAATCATGCGGATTATTAATCTGGAATTAAATAAAATATTTTCAATGGGACTTACTGTTACATCTCAAATCAAGATTATAAACCTGGATCTCTCCGAACAATAATTTATTAACGTGCAACCTTAAGCTGCAATCTTTGTCATTAAATTATAAAAAAATTAAAGCATGAAAAATACATTATTAATACTTCTTTTGTTAACGGCTACCCTTAGCTGGAGTCAACGGGAGAAAATTAAAGGAAGTGGATCTACCGTTAACCGTACCCTTGAAGTAGCTTCGTTCACTGCCGTTGAATGCAATCTATACGCGGATGTAGAAATCACACAAGGCCCTAATCAAAAAGTCACGATTGAAGGCCAGGAAAATATTATTGATAAGATCTCTACAGAAGTAAAGGAAAATAGATGGAGAATAAAATTGCCAAAAAATACATGGGGAGATTATGATAAGGTAAAAATTAAAATCACGGTTCCACAACTTCATGGTCTTGGAATGGCTGGTTCAGGTTCAATGAAAACTACCAATACCATTACATCAGATGATTTCCAAATTGGTTTGAGTGGTTCAGGCAAAATGGATGTAAGTGTGAATGCAGAAAACGTCGACTGTGGTATTAGCGGTTCCGGCAACATTCATCTTACTGGAAAAACCAACGAGCTTTCGCTTGGCACCTCTGGTTCAGGAGATGTGATGGCAAAAGATATGGTTGCGGGTAAAGTAAAAATTGGAATCTCCGGATCCGGTGACTGCGAAGTCAACGTCAGTGAATCACTGGAAGCAGGTATTTCAGGAAGTGGTAGTGTCCGGTATAAAGGAAGACCTAAGGTTAAATCAAGTATTTCTGGTAGCGGATCATTAAATTCAATCGACTAAATAAAAATATAAAGAACTATTCTTCCTCAAGAGTAGGTGGACAGGGCCGGATCTCAGGAGTGAGATTCGGCCTATTTTTTTGCCTGATTGACTTATTGACTCCTGTAAATGGATTCAGTTCAAATAATAATCTTCTTGCATCTTTACTATTGGGATAAACTTATTGTCAGTACTATTGTTGTACGAAAACAATTTCCACTTTAAATGAAAAGCAAAATAGGTATCCTCGGTTCAGGCGCCGTGGCCAAAGCACTCGCTGCCGGATTTTTAGATCTTGGACATGAGGTCATGGTTGGTTCTAGTGACTCTTCAAAACTGGAGGAAATAAAACGAGGCCTGAACATTTTAACAGGAACCTTTCAACAGGCTTCTGCTTTTGGTAATATCCTGGTGTTAGCCGTAAAAGGTTCAGCGGCTATAAAAGTATGCAGCAATCTTAATGCGGAAGATGTCAATGGCAAAACTATAATAGATACTACAAATCCTATTTCTGATAACCCTCCGGTAAACGGTGTACTTCAATATTTTACCCCGCAAAATGATTCTTTAGGAGCACAATTGCAAAAAAACCAAACAGGGGCTCATATTGTAAAAGCTTTCAACTCCGTAGGTAGCCATCTGATGTATAAACCAAATTTTGCAGGGGGTAAACCAGGTATGTTTATTTGCGGGAATGATGACGGCGCGAAAGCTGAAGTATCTAAAATCCTTGAAGATTTCGGATGGGAAGTAGAGGATATGGGAAGTATTGATGCCTCAGAGACTATCGAGAGCCTTTGCGTACTTTGGTGTATACGGGGATTTAAAGAAAACAAGTGGGTGCACGCATTCAAATTATTGAAATAATCAATTTAACTGTTCCATCAAATGAATTAATTTTGATCCATGAAAATCTTGATTTTCGGGTGGCTGATCCTTTTAACTAATTTTTGCATTCAGCCCGAACCAATCACCCCTTCCGGAATTACAGACGCGATAGTTACAGTAGAAAAAAAATTCGCGCCCGATAAAAGGACAGTCATTTTTAAAGCTGTCCCTCATCTGAGCCAGGGACATTGGGTGATTAGCGGAGAATCAAATGACCCCAAAGCCAAATTGGCCCTTTTGACAGCGCTAAAATCATTTAGCATCATTGATAGCATCGAACTGTTACCTTCAAAGACTTTACACAATAAAATATACGGCATTGTCAACATTCCTGTTGCTAATATGAGATCAGCCACAGGTCACAATAGTGAACTTTCTAACCAGGCACTCTGTGGTACTTTAGTCAGGATATACAAATCGTACAATGGTTGGTATTATTGTCAGACCCCTGATGATTATCTGGGGTGGATTGATGAAGGGGCTATTCAACCAATGGATTCATCTGAAATCAACGCATGGACGAGGAAACGCAAAGTAATTGTGACTAGCGATCAATCTTATGTAGTCCAGGCTCCTTCCTCCGGATCAAATGTGGTTTCCCCGCTTTCAGTCGGGGCAATTCTACCCGCAGGAGCACTAAACAGAGGTTTTTATCCAGTAGTTTTTGCGGATGGCCGTAAAGGGTTTGTTCCTGCAAATAATGTCATGGATCTAAGTCTATGGAAAAAACAACAGGCACAGACCTTATCCACAGATGGTGTTATCAAATCTGCTTATTCTTTTCTGGGAAGACCTTACTTATGGGGCGGGACTTCTGGAAATGGTATGGATTGCAGTGGCTTTACAAAAATGGTTTTTTTCGAACATGGATTGTTATTGCCGCGTGATGCATCGCAGCAAGTCAAGGTAGGCCTGGCAGTGGAAACTGACTCTACATTGAAAAATTTAATACCCGGGGATTTTTTATTCTTTGGGAGGAAAGCAGGAAATAATCTTCCTGAAAAAGTAACTCATGTGGCCATCTATGTCGGAGATGGAAAGATCATTCATGCGACCGGTTTCATCCAGGAGCAAAGCCTGCGGCGGGGCGATTCTACTTTTGTGGAGCATCGGTTACATTCTTTATTAAGAGCCACAAGACCATTGGCTGCACCAAAGGAACATGGTATATTTGCGCTTGCTGATTTAAAATATTACGATTGAAAATTATCCTATATGAAAGCAAATAAAAACTGCCAAAGTTGCGGGATGCCCTTGAAAAAAGATAATATTGGTTGTGGCACCAATGCAGATGGGTCAATTTGTAAAACGTATTGTAATAAATGTTATGAACATGGTGCATTTAAAGAACCCAATATTACTATGATCGAAATGCAGACCAAAGTAAAAGAGAAAATCAGCTCTGTAGGTATACCGGGCCTGGTAGCAGGACTATACACCAACAGAATTCCAAACCTTGAACGTTGGAAAAAACAATCATCTTAAAGAGTAAATTTATTATCAGAGGTCTTTTGATCTTTCCCTGATTGACTTGGATCTTTTAGTCTTGACTAAATAATTCATCAAGATATTTTTTGCGCGTAAACTCTGTATAATTATCCCTGCAATCTTCCTGACTACTGCGCATAATACTTAAACAAAATCCATCGCTGTCTTTAGATTCATCGTGCGATCTTCCAAGGTAACAATGTCCAAGTTCATGAAATATTACAAACTCCCTGCTTTGATCTGAAGCCCTATCCCAAAATGGCAAATCAACAGTTACTTTTTTGGGATCAGAAGAACTATGGGAACAAAGACCCTGTACATGCTCAGTCGGAATATCTGAAATGAATCCAGTGATGTGGGCATTCTGTAAATCGACATTGATATCTCTTAAAGCTGCTTCATCTTCAAATCGTTTGAAATAAGGCCATAATGCCATATCGACATTTGGGTATGCGCCAGGAGCCGCCATTTCGCCAACGAAATTTAAGGACTCTTTTATGCAGCCCACAAAACTAAAGGAGGTGCAAAAAAGAAATAAAGCTATTTTAATGATCCTTTTCATAATCGGATTTAAAATTTGAACGACCGATCGAGTCAGTTAGAGTATTGCCACTTCACAGTTTAGGCAATCATTAACCCGCTGTTCACATTGGGGGTAACTTATTAAATATTGATAATTCGTATTATTTAAAATAAAATACCGATTTTCATTTACTCATAGTCTTATCCATTTGTAATGATTGGAATAATATCAAATTCAATTCATTTAAAAAAGAAGGATGGTTTGTAAACTCAAGATCATTTAATGGGTTTTTCTATCTTATAAAAATATATGTATAGAAAACTCCTCCTGGAAATAATTTTATGACTGAAAACAAAGAAATCAGGAATCGATATTAAGGAATTGATCCTTTAGTTTTCAAGAAACAATTCATCAAGATATTTTTTCCGGGTCAGACTTGTATAATTATCCCTGCAATCTTCAAGACCACTTCTCATGATACTTTTACAAATTCCCTGGCTATCTTTTGATTCATCATGTAACCTCCCCAGGTAACAATGACCCAATTCATGAAAAATCACAAACTCTTTGCCCAGATCTGAAGAGGTATTCCAAAATGGTAAATCGATGGTAAGTTTTTTTGGTTCAGCAGAGCTGTAAGAACACTGACCCAGTACATGATTGGTAGGAATATCAGAGATTACTCCAGTGATCCTGGCATCCCTTAGATCAACAGAAATATTTCTTAAAGACGCTTCATTTTCAAATCGCATAAAAAAAGGCCACAAAGCTTCATTTACATTTGGATATGTACCCTCTGTAGGTTCGTCACCAACGAGGTTGGAGATATCTTTCCGGCAATCGGATAAACTGAATGCAATGGTTAGTAGATAAATTATTGGAATGATCTTTTTTGTCATAAGTAAGTTTAGAGCTCGAACGCAAGAAATAATCAGGTATAGTATTATCTGGTAATGGCTTATATAATTATTAACCCTATTTCACACAGATTTAAGATGTACCGGGGAATGTGGGGGATCGGCTTTTAAAATAAAAAGTCCGGTTATGTTCAACCAATGATCGGTTATTATGTTCTGGTTGAGAGAATAATTTGTAAATTTAAATAGCGTATTATGGAAGGAACTGATACTAATGTAATAAAATGGGGAATAGACAAAATCCATTCGGAAGTAGGGTTTAAGGTTAAACATCTTATGATCTCCAATGTAAGAGGAAGATTTAAAGAATATGATGCAGTAATAGTAACGACCGGACATGATTTTGAAACGGCTGAAATTGATTTTTGGTTAGACCCTTCCTCTGTCGACACAGGATCTGAAGACCGGGATAAACACATTCGATCAACTGATTTTTTTGATACGATCCATCACAAACAAATTGTCTTCAAAGGCAATACCTATATACCTGTTGATCACGATGGAAGCTATGAAATGCATGGTGATCTTTCAATCAATGGTATTACTAAACGGGTCAAACTGGATGTTGAATTTGGAGGAATCATAAAAGACCCATGGGGGAATGAAAAAGCCATCTTTAATATCAACGGGACAGTTCACCGCAAAGATTGGGGCCTGGTGTGGAATGCTGCTCTGGAAACGGGAGGAGTCTTGGTAAGCGACGAGGTCATGATTAATTGTGAAATACAATTATTTAAACAATCATAATCAATCTTACTTCAAGAGAACTTTCTGTTTAATCCGGAGAACAATTTCAAGTTTACGTTCAATTTTTATTGAGAGCTGCTTTCCAATATTTGCCTTGCCTGCTCGGTGTAAAATTCCAGTCACTAAACATACGTGGTGCCCAATGAGGATCGAATACCCAGCAAACAAATGATATACCTTTGGATTTGCAATAGGCCATCATCGCATCTCCATAAGATTCATCACTGATGACCGGAACGTGAGCACCTACATCATCAGCACCACAAAATCCAATTTCCGTCAGGATTAAAGGGTATTTATCAGCCATAAAACCCCAGTCAGTACTCCACTTATCTTCCCATGGCTTTTCTCTTTTCATTGGATACGGATGTGATACATATCCAATTCCTTCAGCGTTGATGGGTGATTTACCTGCATCGGTAAGATCATACGCCCAATTAAAACCAGCGACCAATGGAACCGTCTTGGCTCCATTGCCTCGGATGATAGCGATCATTTCTTCATTGATTTTTTTCCAATCATCCCAGCTGCAAATTCCCATTTGACCTCTTGCAACTGTGGGCTCATTGAATAATTCAAAAAAAGCTACCGTAGAATTGTCTTTATACCGGACAGCCATGGCTCTCCAGAATTCAAAGGTTTCTTTCATCGTGGTTTCATAATTGTCTGATTGGAACAATTCTGATTTAAGGTTACCGATGCTATGCCAATCGATGATGACGTACAATCCGGCTTCCCTCGCAAATTGTACTCCCTGATCTAGCAGCATTTGATAATTGGCTTTGCCATGCTTTCGCCAGGCGGAAGGGTGTACCGGAAATCGAACGATAGTAGCACCCCATGCTTTTAACTCATCGAAATATGGCTTATTCCAATGACCATTGTATTGTAGTTTATCAGGATCACTTGAGCTATAACCTTTGAATTGGACAGCTTGACCGGATTCATTCACGAATTTATTTCCAGACACAGATATCCGGGAAGGAGCTGCAGTGGTTTGAGCATTAGTTGCAATACAAATCAAAAGATTAAAGGTCAAACAAAGAAATACTTTTTTCATAAGATCATTCATCATGGAATTAATTAATTTTTGATCTTCCGATTTCCAGGGCTTTATTCAGACCATCAGCATTTTTTCCTCCTGCTGTTGCATAAAAAGGTTGACCTCCTCCACCTCCCTGAATATGAACGGACAATTCTTTAATCACCTGTACTGCATTGAGTTTTTTCGATTCTACCAGGGATGGAGAGATTTGCAGCATTAACATAGGTTTTCCGTTTGAAACAAATCCAAAAAGTATATAAGCGTTTCCTATTTCCTTCTCCAATTGAAAAGATAAAGTCTTGGCATCTTTTTCTTCAAGAGTACCCAGGTGATCAATGATCATATTTACTCCTTCAGAATGAACCACCTGATTTACTAATTTCCGTTTTAGGGTGGAAATTTCTTTCTCCTGGAATACAGTCAATTGAGATTTTAATGATTTATTTTCTTCAATCAACAGATTCAAAGAAGTGATTATGTCTTTAGGATTTTTTAGCACAACTTTTATTTCTTCCAATAATTGTTCCTGTTCATCCAGATAATGTTCAACAGCTTCCGCAGTGATCGCTTCTATCCTACGTACACCTGCAGCTATCGCTCCTTCGCTACTTATTTTTAAGAGGCTGATTTTTCCTGTTGAACTTACATGACATCCGCCGCAAAGTTCTCTGGAAAAGAAAGGATCGAACGTAATCATGCGTACCCGTTCACCATATTTTTCACCGAAAAGCATTTGAGCACCGGCTTCTTTTGCTTCTGCTATCGGAATACTTCTTGCTTCCTCCAGCAATATGTTTTCTCTTATCTTTTGATTTACGATTTGTTCTATCTGTGCGAGTTCCTGATCACTTACTTTCTGGAAATGAGAAAAGTCAAATCGCAGATACTGATCATTGACTAAAGATCCTTTTTGATGAACATGGTTTCCTAAAACTTTGCGGAGCGCCGCATGCAACAGATGGGTAGCACTGTGATTGTTTTCTATTTTTTTGCGTCGATCGAAATCAATAGACGCATAAAAAAAAGCTGTCGGATCTTCGGGTAAAGCATCGACAATATGGAGGGTGAGATCGATTTCTTTTCTTGTATTCAAAACCCTGATGATTTGATTGGGTGATTGTATAATCCCCGTATCACCTACCTGGCCTCCCCCTTCAGCGTAAAATGGAGTAATATCGAGGACCAGCTGGTGTTCCACCCGGTCTTTACTTTTTGTACTTCTGTATTTAAGGATTCTTGCCTGGCTCACTTCATGTTGATCATAACCAACAAAGGAGGATTCATTCCCTTGGTGGACTATTACCCAGTCCCCGGTCTCTGTAACGGAAGCAGCTCTTGATCTTGCTCGTTGTTTTTCCAATTCAATCTGAAATCCTTTTTCATCCACTTCCATAGATCGTTCTGCAGAGATCAACCTGGTGAGATCTATAGGAAATCCAAACGTATCATACAATTCAAAAGCATCTGATCCTTTGATTGTTCCACCATGTTGAGTAAAAACTTCAAGGCGTTTGAGGCCGCCCTCGAGAGTTCGTAAAAATGCTTTCTCTTCCTCTTCAATCACTTTACTTACAAATTCTTTTTGTTTTGAAAGTTCAGGGAATACATCTTCAAAATATGAACTGAGTACCGGAACCAGTTTATAAAAAAATGGTTGGCGAATATTGAGGAATGAATAATAGTATCTTACTGCTCTTCGAAGGATCCTTCTAATCACATAACCTGCTCCTCCGTTACTGGGCAATTCTCCATCCGCAATTGTAAAAGATACAGCACGGATATGATCTGCCAGGACCCGCATGGCAATATCCGATTTTGATTGAATATCATAAGAACCTTTGTAGGCAATCCCACTATGGTGTTCAATAAAAGAAATCAATCCGCTGAATATATCTGTATCGTATGTGGCTGTTTTATGCTGAAGGACCATGCACAATCGCTCAAATCCCATACCGGTATCTACATGTTTGGCTGGCAATTCTTCGAGAGTACCATCAGATTTTCTATTAAATTGAATGAATACCAGGTTCCATATTTCGATGACCAGGGGATGCCCTTGATTGACCAAATCTTTGCCGGGTATCAAAGCCCTTTCTTCTTCAGTCCTGATGTCTACATGTATTTCAGAACAGGGACCACACGGTCCTGATTCACCCATCTCCCAGAAGTTGTCTTTTTTCGAACCTAAAATGATTCTGTCTTCAGGTAAATGATGGGCCCAAAATGATTTAGCTTCGAGATCTCTTTCTAGTTTTTCTTTTTCATCTCCTGTAAAAATCGAAGCATACATCCGGTTAGGATCCATACCATAGACTTTAGTCAGTAACTCCCAGGCCCAATCTATAGCTTCCTGTTTAAAATAATTTCCAAAGGACCAGTTACCGAGCATTTCAAACATTGTATGGTGTGTACCATCCAATCCTACTTCTTCCAGATCATTATGCTTGCCAGATACCCTGAGGCATTTTTGAGTATCCGCTATACGTGCGTGTACTACAGGTTTATTTCCAAGGAATAAATCTTTAAACTGATTCATCCCGGCATTCGTAAATAACAGACTTGGATCGTTTTTTAAAACAATAGGAGCTGAGCTCTCAATGTAATGCTGTTTAGATTCAAAAAAATTAAGAAAGTGTTGTCTGATTTCTTTCGATGTCATACTGGTTTTATAATAATAAGCCACAAAAATAATAAAGGCCTGACGAATAAGCTGCAGATATTATAAGGCATTTTTTTGAGTTACATGTAGCTTTACAGGCAGATAAATATTACGTTTTTGTTTAATTTATTAAATTATTCCAGCGGCATACCAATCGCTTGGTTGAATGAGTTATTGTATATATTTTTACGAAAGTAATCCAAGGTAATCCCACCAGAACGAAATATAGAGTAAGATTTTTAATCCGGCAGATCGGATCATAGTGTGTCGAACACAAATGATTCCGGCTCTGTTTCCAAAATTATCGATCATGGCAGGAAAAACAACCAAATACATTTTTAATCAACACTCACTTCAATTTGAAAAATCGGTGGAACCGGTTAAGATTAAACTTTTCAAAATATTCTCATTTTTGTCAACAGCCCTCGTAAGTGGACTGATTGTATTTTTTGTTTTTCATAAATATCTGCCTTCTCCAAATGAAAAAATCCTGGTCAAAGAGCTTGAAGGTGTAAAACAACACTATAGCGTGATGTCTGACCAGATGGAACTCATGTCCAAAGCCCTTAATAATATCCAACGAAGAGACGCAGATGTACACCGCCAATTATTAGGCATGGATCCCATTGATGAAGACATATGGAATGGCGGTAAGGGAGGTCATGACCTTTATGATGAATTCAGGAATCTTCCAACAACCGGTGAAATCGTAGGTAAAACATCGAATAAAATGGATCAATTGGAGAGACAACTGGTCCTTCAATCTCAATCATTGGATAAACTGCAGGAGACTGCCTCTCATAAGGAAGATATGTTAGCATCGATTCCTTCTATTAAACCAGTCCGGGTGGATAAATTGAATAAATCCCTTAGGTTTTTATCAGGATTTGGTATGCGATTACATCCCATTCATAAGATTATGAAAATGCATGCCGGTATTGATTTTACTGCACCGAAAGGGACACCGATCCAGGTCACTGGTAATGGTAGAGTAGTAGAAATCGAGCATGACTATTCCGGATACGGCAATTGTGTACATGTCGATCATGGTTTTGGTTATGTTACCCTCTATGCACATATGGATAGGGTAGATGTCAAAGTTGGACAGGAAGTAAAAAAAGGAAATCAACTTGGAGTAATAGGCACTACCGGTACCTCTACGGGTCCTCATTGCCATTATGAAGTTCGATATAAAGGCACAGCAATCAATCCTATCAATTTCTGTCTTGATAATTTGACGCCTTCTGAATACCAGGAATTAGTAAAATTATCTGATCAGCAGAATCAATCTCTCGATTAATAGAGCTAAGGTAGGATTCAACAAATTTCTAAAATTCCTCTTTGCCGCTAAAAGTGGTCCGTAATCATTGTACTATCTTTGGCAAATCATCATGGTTTGCCCCAATTGTAAATTTGTCGAAACTGAAGACGCCGGATTTTGTTCTAAGTGTGGCCAGAAATTTGGTCCTAATAAACTTACGATCAAACAATTTTTAGCGGATCTCATCGATCACGTTTTTAACTTCGACACTAATTTTTTTCATACAATCCAAAAGATCTTTATTCCCGGGCAATTGACTTTAGATTTTTTTGCCGGGCATCGTAAGATGTATTATCATCCATTGCGATTATTTTTCTTTTTGATGGTCATTCACCTCGGAGTATTGAGTGGTCTTATACCTTATGACAAATTTGAAACCGTAACCAATGAAACCAATAAAGTAATTACTAAACATAAGAATAAGGACGTCATAGCATCAATTGCAAAGACCCATAAGGATAAATCTTCGTTGATGGCTATGGACAGCACAGTTCAATGGTTTAAACTTTACCCGGATTCTGTAAAAGCAAAAAAACAAAAATCTGTGGTTATTCCGCCACCGACAGACACTACAATAAAGAATGCTCGCCAAGCAAACAACGCGGATACCAATTCCGATCCTGATTCAAAAAATGACGATAGTGAAAGTTTTATGGAAATATTTGGTCTTGGAAGAATCTCTATTGAGGATGCTATCATATTGTCTAATGATTCATTAGCCAAAAAATATAATTTAGATCAATACTGGAAAAGATTAGTCACCCGGCAGGTTCAAAAATTTTACCTCGACCCAAAAGGATTAATCCGGTTTGTACTCGGCAATATTTCCTGGATGATGATCGTGATGATTCCTATCCTGGCTATAATCATGAAATTGCTTTTTTTCAGAAGGAAAAGATACTATGTAGAGCATTTGTTCTTTCTTTATCACTGGCACTCTTTTGCCTTCCTGTTTGGCACTTTGCTTGTATTATTTTTCAGAAATTCACTTCAATATATTTATGGACCTTTTGTTGGACTTGTAATCCTATTTGGCTTCATTGGTTGGAAAAGATATTATAAACAAGGTATGTTTAAATCATTCATTAAATTTTGTATGATGGCGTTCAGCTATCTGGTTCTATTTACCGTTTTAATGATGCTTACTGCAGTTATTAGTTTTGGATTCTTTTGATCATGGGTCCGGAATTAAATTTCAAGATGATATTTTTTTTGCGTTTCACTTGTTCCATGGTGATGATTTAATGACATCCCGCTTATATTGTATTTTTGCCCTTTATTCAAATATATGAAGTGGGAAACAATCATTGGCCTTGAAATCCATATACAACTCAATACCCTTACCAAAGCTTTCTGTTCCGATGAAGCTAAATTTTCGAATGATCCGAATACCCAGACCAGTATCATATCCCTGGCACATCCTGGCACTTTACCTAAACTAAATACTCAACAAATAGAATCGGCGGTCCGCCTTGGATTGGCAATGGATTGTGAAATAAATCAATCTTCCTACTTTGAACGCAAACAATATTTTTACCCTGACTTACCTAAAGGTTACCAGATCTCTCAGCAAGCGAGTCCAATTTGTTTGAGAGGCCATCTGGATATACTTACTTCTACTGGCAATAAAAAAATTCGATTGCATCATATCCATATGGAGGAAGATGCCGGCAAGTCCGTGCATGACACCGATCCATATTGGTCAAAAATAGATCTTAACAGAGCCGGAGTGCCTTTACTTGAGATGGTCACTGAACCTGATTTCAGAAATGCGGAAGAAGTATCGGTATTTTTGAGTGAATTGCAACGAATGGTTCGATATCTTGATATCTCGGATGCTAATATGGAAGAAGGGTCTATGCGATGTGATGTCAATGTTTCAGTACGACCCGAAGGCACGCAGGAATTGCGGGAGCGCTGTGAAGTCAAAAATGTAAACTCAAAACGTTTTGCACGCAAGGCTATTGAATTTGAAGTTCAGCGACAAATACAGCTTTGGGAAAGCGGACAAACAGTACGAAGACAAACCATGCAATTCATTCCGGAGGAAGGTATCACTACACCGATTCGACAAAAAGAAGATGCACATGACTATCGGTATTTTCCGGACCCGGATCTGCCTCCGGTCCTGATTACGGCACAACGATTGGCCGATATTAAAACCAACCAGCCCTTACTGCCATCTGATTACCTTGATCGCCTTTTAAAAGAAAAAAACCTCCAGAACCAGGATGCATTCATCCTCTTAGAAGAAAAATCAACCGTAGAATATTATTTAAAACTCGTAGACGATCAACCGGCACTCAACAAAACTGCTGCCAACTGGGTTATACAAAGCATACTCCCATACATCCAGGAGCATCACCTTTCAATAGATCAATTTCCTATATCCGGACAATCTATTAGTACTTTATTAAACTCGATCATTGGAGGTAAGCTTACGGTACAGCAAGGCCAGGAAATATGGAGTCAGGCTTTAGTGAACTCGCAACTATCTATGGAAGATTTAATCAAGTCAAAACTACTATCCGTTCCCACATTGAATGTAAACCATATCATTGAAGAAGTTTTTACTTCAAATCCGGAAGAAGCTAAAGAATTTAGAAATGGAAAGAAAAAACTATTAGGATTTTTCTTAGGTGAAATAAAAAGAAAATATCCAGGGATCAATATCAAAGAAGTTCAGGAAATATTATCGACCTCGACAAACTAAATGCTCATTGCTATATTTATTCATCATTACGGGCAGCTTCTCCCAATAATTTCTGCTTGTCTACATATTCGCGAAAAGATTTGCGGTAAGTCTCTCCGATCGGTATAGATACCTTATTAATTTCAACAAAATCTTTGTGAATAGCCTGAAGCCATTTGGTCGCAATGATATAGGAATGATGTATTCGGATGAACTTATTTTTGGGAAGTTGAGATTCAAGATTTTTCATCCGTTGCAAAGAAACAATTTTCTGACCCGGAGTATAAATACTGACATAATCTTTAAGGCCTTCGATGTATAGTATCTCATTGATATTGATCCTGACCAGTTTAGTGCCGTCTTTGACATACATGATATCTTCTTCGATAGTATTATCCGAAGACTTGATGACTGCAGTTGATTGATTCTCCTTTCTTGATCTGACTCGTTCCACCGCTTGAACAAATCGTTCAAATACGATTGGTTTCAAAAGGTAATCTGTAACATCCAATTCATATCCATCCAGGGCATACTCACTATAGGCAGTGGTTAGAATTACAAAAGGCTTTTGTGTCAATATTTTCAACACACCCATACCGGTAAGATCGGGCATCTGAACATCCAGAAACAATAAGTCTACCTGATTCTCCTGTAAAAACTGAAGCCCTTTGAGTGGATCTGAAAAACTATGCAGCAAAGAAAGAAATGAGATTTTTGATATATAATCTTCCAGCAATTTTCTTGCTAATGGTTCATCTTCAATGATAACACATTCTATCATTTTATGCTAATTGAAGATCAAGCGTGGCGGTATATTGGGATTCCTGGTCACTTACATGAAGGGAATACTTATCGTCATATTTCAAATCCAATCTCTTCGTTACATTTTCAAGACCGATACCGGAAGTCGTGGATGCTGCAGTTCCTTTATTGGCAAACTTGCTATTGGAAACCTGCAATGATATTTTATGAGGTTCACAAATTAATTTCGCTTTGACCCAACTATGAGAGTTATTGTTGGATACACCATGCTTAAAAGCGTTTTCCATAAATGGAATAAGTAACAGGGGTACAATTTTTTTATTCCCCGGATCACCCACTACTTCAAATTCAATAGGTACCTCTTCATTCAATCTGAGTTTCTCTAACAGGATATAATTTTTTATGTATTCAATTTCTTTTTCCAAAGGCACTAATTCATGATTTGAATCATATACCATATACCGCATCATCTGGGACAATCTGGAGATAACCTCTGTCGTCTGCGGCGATTTAGTATAAGCTAATGAATAAAGATTATTAAGGGTATTAAACAGGAAATGAGGATTGATCTGGTTTTTAAGAAATTTAAGTTCTGCCGAAAGTTTTTCACTTTTCAATTGCTCCCGTTGTTCTTCAAGTTCTCTCCACTCTGTAAAAAACCGGAGAAAAGCTACAAAGGCAGATACCAATACAGAGGTCACAAACGAACCAATGGCAAACGCTTTTGTATAAAAGAAACCTGCCTGATGTGAGTATCCGTCAACGATCCACCTTTTCGCGTGAACATATACAAATAATATCAGGACCGTGGCCATCACGAATTCCAGACTATAACGTATACCGTTTTTATGAATTATGTACCTGGGAAGAAGGATAAAATAATTGACGTAAGCGACAATCATAAGGAAAACAGTATGTGAAAGTGCATTCACAAATAATTCAGCAAACTCTTTGTCCAGTTCTTTAGCTCTCGGTGAACTACTGATTTGATAAAAAAAGAAAGAAAAATATACACTCCAAAAAAGGATATGTATTATTTTCATTTTATTTAGTTGAAGGAATCTTTGCATTGTGTAGAGTTTGCTTTAAGATTTAAAGCCAAAATTAAGCCGATTAATTCCACTTATTCCCTGCGGTGGATATTATTGGGGTTCTTATCGACTACTCCTGACTTTTATTCTACAAACCAACGAATAAGCCAGAAACCGGATTTTGACCCCTTAATATCTTAATTTTTATAACATTTTTGTCCTTATCCAGTGATCAAATTCGTAATGTTTGGAATAAGCCGATAAATAAGGCCTGACCGTCGAATGAAGCTTGAATGCTGAGTCGGTTAAGGATACTTTTGATGAAATTATTAAAATACCGATATGACCAGGATTCAGCTTAGATTGATACCAGTTTTTATTTTCACTGTAATATTTTCTCATTTTTTACCTGGTCAAAATCCAATTGCAGTAAAAGGTACCAGTGCCCTGCAAGGCACCATTGGAGACACGCTTTCCAAAAAGCCATTAGAATATGCAACCATATCATTGATAAATGCAAAAACAGACCAGGTAGTGGACGGAGGCCTTACGGATGAAAAAGGTGAATTCTCGATCACCGGATTAGTAGCAGGCTCCTACATTTTACAATTAGATTATATCGGTTATAAATCTAAAAAAACAGCTCCCATCACCTTAAATAATGACTCTAAATTAAAACTCGGAAAATATTTTTTAGCACCTGAATCTTTGAGACTCGCGGAGGTCACTATCACAAGTCAACAAGAGATGATTGAAGAAAAAGTAGATCGACTCGTATATAATGCAGAGAAAGACATTTCCAGTAAAGGAGGAGATGCTTCAGACGTAATGCGTAAAGTCCCTTTACTTACCGTTGACCTCGATGGGAATGTAAGTCTTAGAGGTAGTTCAAATGTAAAAGTACTGATCAATAATAAGCCATCGAGTATCATGGCAGCCAGCGTAGCGGATGCACTCAAACAAATCCCTGCCGACATGATCAAATCGATAGAAGTGATTACCAGTCCATCTGCCCGGTATGAATCTGAAGGCTCAGTAGGTATTATTAATATCGTTACTAAAAAGAATACGTTACAGGGTATGACCCTTGGAATGGATTTAAGCGGAGGAAACCGCGGGGCGATGTTAGGATTAAATGGCAATTATCGTAATGGAAATATGGGCTTTAGCCTTCGGGGACATGGTAGAGCTGAATATAATATTAAAGGAGAATTTTCAAATACACAGTCTACACAATCAGCCATAGGACTGCAATCTAGTACACAAAGCGCCCAGACCCTTACACAAAGACAAATGGGAAATTATAACCTTGGATGGGATTGGGATATTTCCAAAAAAGCCAATCTGACATCAGGACTTCGGTTTGGAACGCGCAATGGCCTAAGCGAACAAAACAATTTAAGAACCGAAACCTATTTGCCTGGAGCTACGATTCCGTTAATCAGTGGTCGCAATGTAAACAGCAAGGATATTAATTTAAGTTATGACTTTAATACTGCATATACATACACCTTTAAGCCTCAGCAAGAGTTGAGTTTACTTGGATTACTTTCCAGAAACAACCGGACCAATGATTTCGTAGCTGACTTACTTAACAACGTAGATTTTGCAACCATATCAGCTCGTCAAAAAAATGATAATATCAGTTTCAACCAGGAAAATACTCTGCAGGCTGAATATCAGACACCCTTTGGAGAACAACAATTACTCGAATTTGGTGGAAAAGGAATTTTCAGGGTAGTGAATAGTGACTATCAATATTATTTTAGTGAAGGAAGTAATAATCCTTACACGCTGGACCCTACACGATCCTCCAATGAACTTAATTATAATCAAACAGTAGGTGCTGGTTTTGTGTCGTATACACTTTCCACTAAAAATAAGTGGAGCATAAAAGCAGGTACCCGGTTAGAGTATACCGAGATCAATGCACAGTTTCAAAATAATCTACCAGGTGAAAAAACAGCGATCCCTTCTTATTGGAGCCTTATACCCAGTGTGAATTTATCCAAATCATTATCTAAAACCCTTACTATAAAAAGTGGTTACAATCGAAGGATTCAACGACCCGGAATTCAGTTTCTTAACCCGAATGTAAATGAATCAAATCCGACAAATATATCGGTCGGTAATCCCTATTTGGATCCTGAATTCACTGATAATTTTGAAGTTAGCAGCAGTATCAATCTCAAAGGGATTTTCCTTACAGGAGCAGCCTTCTTCAGACATACCGGCAATTCAATCACTAGCCTCAGAGATACCTTTACTATAAAAAATCCAAATCCACTTGAATCGGGAAATATATCAAGTATAAAAACCACCTATCAAAACATTGGCAATGAAAATACCCTGGGATTTAATCTTTTTGGAAATGTTACGCTTTTTAAAATCTGGTCCGTCAATGGTGGATTTGATTTTTATAATGTCAATTTGAAAAATAATAATCCCAATCCTTTGTATGCTGCTTCTAACTCTGGCTGGGTGCTAGGTGGAAGAATGTTTAGTAATCTTAGATTAAAAAATGGCTGGGGTTTACAAGGTGGTGGCGGTGCCCGTGGAAAACAAATCAATCTGCAGGGAACATCAGGAAGTTTTGCATTTTACAGCATCGGTATTCGAAAAGACCTTCCTAATGGAAAAGGAAATATAAGTCTATCTACTGAAAACTTTTTAAACCATCCATTTACTGTAAATTCAAATTCAAAGACTGCTTTACTTGAACAATATAATACCAATAGTTTTTATAATGCTGGCGTACGACTCGGTATCAGTTACCGGATCGGCAAAATGACATTCGTAGAAAAAAGAAGGAAATCCATTAATAATGATGATGTTAAAAGCGATGGCGGAGGCGGGGCTGATAATGGTGGTGCTGTTGGTGACCAACAAAATCAACAACAAGGTGCCCGCACCCAAGGGGCTCGGGGTCAAGGGGCTCGTCCAGCAGGCATCGCACCAGATGCCAACGGTTTTAGAAAGGATAGTACAGGGGTTCCAATGGAATCCAGAGGATTTCAAGGTAGGGATAGTTTAAATAGAAACAGAGGTGAGTGGCAAGGTAGACCGGGCAGGGATAGTTTGATGAAAGGACAAAACAGGCCCTTCAGAGATAGTCTTGGGGGTAATCGTGGCCAATGGCAAGGTAGACCTGGTGCAGATAGCACGAGCCGACAACAATGGCAAAAACATAAGCCTGATACCAATGGATTAAATAATTTAGAAGGAAAACCAGCGAATCAGGAAAACAATCCAATAAAACCAAATCAGTCAGAAATCAAAAAAGATAGCCTCATACCAGGTGAAAAACCGAAGAACATCATCGATAGTACTAAAGTGCCTGCAGTTCAAGATAGTATTCCACCTAAAAAACAAGGATAACCAACTACTTTAGTTTGATATTGCATTAGCAATTATCTTGCTCTGAATTTTAAATAACATGAGCGAGTTTGCTGATCAGGTGAGAAGGAAGGACCGGCAGATAACTGAACTTTCCGCATTAAAAGAATTACTTATTAATTCAATATCGTGTTCTATTGCAATAGAGAGAGGAGGATATCCCCTTATCCATGTTGCGTTTTTTGATTATGATGAAATGAATCATGAGATCATATTTCATTTTTCTAAACACGGTCATGCCGGACTGGAAATTACGGAAGGCAAAAAGGTTTGTGTCTCTATCTATAAATCCGGTAAATTATATACAGCACCTAAAGCAGTAGATTTTGGCTGTGAATATCAAAGTATAATCCTGTATGGCAAAATCAGAATCATCGAAAATGAAGAGGAACGAATGTCTGCGATGGATTCGTTTTTCAATAAATTTTTCAATCATATTGGGAAAGAAGATTTTGAATCCTTCACACCTTTACAGGCCAGGCCTATCCACATAGCTAAAATTAAAATTGAAAAATGGTTAATGAAAGAGCATCGGGTACCTGATTTTGCATTGCATTCATTTTATCCTGAGATCGACATTTCATTATAAGCTATTCAAAATACCTTTGATCCATGAAAAAGATATTGGTCCTATTGATTGTATCAAATATTTCATCTTATGTTTATAGCCAGGTTCCATCTAAATTAAAAATTACGTCACTACGGGATGGATTTTACATTTATACTACGTATGGTGATCCGGGAGATGGTAGCTCATATCCATCCAATGGCATGTATGTCATTACCACAAAAGGAGTCGTACTGATAGACACTCCCTGGGATACGACGCAGTTTCAACCATTACTGGATAGTATATATCTGCGGCATCATCAAAAAGCAGTTTTATGTATATCCACTCATTTTCACAGCGACCGCACAGCAGGCTTAGATTATTTTAGAAGCCAGGGAATCAAAACCTATTCTTCAAAACAAACTTATGAACTGTGTAATAAACGTCATGAAAAACAATCTCAGTATTATTTTACCATTGATACACTTTTTGAGTTAGGTAATAAACAATTCGAAACCTATTATCCTGGACCTGGCCATGCCCCTGATAATATTCTGATTTGGTTTAAAGCTGCTAAAGTTCTATATGGAGGTTGCTTTATAAAAAGTACGGAAACGAATAGCCCTGGCAACCTGGGTGATGCCAATCTCAATGAATGGAAAATATCACTTAATAAAGTCGCTAAAAAATATCCAAGAGCTAACTATGTAATCCCCGGGCATCTCGGGTGGGATCATAATGGAATACTACATACACTTGAGATCATCGAGAACGCTATAAAAAAATGATTACGTTCTTTTCTTGAATTTTAAAAACCAATCATACAAATCATTCCCTGCATAAGCCCGTTGCCAGGCTATATGCCCCATATCTTCATGTATAGTAAACCTCATTTCGGGATGACCTAAACTTTCAAGTTTATTCATCGCCGGATAAAAATATTGAATCTTCACGTAAGGATCTCTTCCTCCTGTAATACACCAAATAGGAAGCTTTGATGCTACTATTGCAGGAACTAAATCAGGATGACCAAAGGCATTGACAGGAGCCATAGCTGCAAAACGGTCAGCATACGTACCACCCATATACCAAACACCAAATCCTCCAGTACTCAGGCCGGTAAGATATACCCGGTCATCATCTCCTTTAAAATTTTTAATCGTATTATCAATCATCGATAATAATTCATGTTCTATTTTATTCCAGCCATCTTCCTGTCCTTCTTTGGGGTAAGGCATTTTACTATCTGAGGGAATTCCATCCATAAGATCGGTCCCAGTATAAGCAGGTCGGTAAGAAGTGAGGCTATCTTTTTTAGGATACGGAATGATGGATCGGTTCCTGTTTTTAATAAACCCTTTTTCTCCTTGCGTAAATACAGGTAGTTGTGGTACGATGATTACAAAAGGAAGAGGTCGTTTTTGAACCCATGCTTCGAAGATCGGACCGTGAATAAAGGTATAGTCAAGATCGTTTTTGCCGTCCCCACGCTCTCCGTTGCCATGAAGAAATAAAATGACCGGCCATTTATCTTTTTGATTGAATCCTTCTGGTAGATAAACATAATAATCCCGCTCAAGATCAGTGGCCTTGCTATGATAAGAGACCCGTTCGAGCTTAGGAGGGGAAGGTTTGGGTTTGACAATGATACTATTTGTCAAAAATGAGAGACATGATATCCATATTACCAAAGATTGTATAGCTAATGCCATGTTGAACTGATTTAATTCTTGAAAATAGTTGTTAAAAAATCAAATACAAGTTATATAAATTTCAGTGACTTAAATGGTGGTTACGAGCTACCTTTGCGGCCCCGCCTGCGGAAAAGCAGGTCAAAAATATGGCAGAACAGACTCAACCAAGGCGCACTTTTGCTATCATCTCTCACCCGGATGCAGGTAAAACAACATTGACGGAAAAACTCCTCTTATTTGGCGGAGCTATACAGGTAGCAGGTGCCGTTAAATCCAATAAAATAAAAAAGACTACCACCTCTGACTTTATGGAAATCGAGCGTCAAAGGGGTATTTCTGTGGCAACTTCAGTGATGGCTTTTGAATATCGGAATATACTCATCAATTTATTAGATACACCGGGTCACCAGGATTTTGCAGAAGATACTTTCCGTACTCTGACTGCGGTAGACAGCGCTGTGGTAGTAATCGATGTAGCCAAAGGAGTCGAGACACAAACTGAAAAACTGGTAGAAGTATGTCGTATGCGGGATACGCCCATGATGGTATTCATCAACAAACTCGATCGTGAGGGTAAAGATGCTTTCGATTTGCTCGATGAAGTTGAAGGCAAACTCAAACTTAAAGTAACCCCACTCTCCTGGCCTATCGGTATGGGACAGCGATTTCAAGGTGTCTATAATTTATATGAACAAAAACTAAACTTATTCAAACCTCATCACAAACAAGGGGAAGATGAAACGATTATCATCGAGGATATTCACAGCAAAGAACTCGAGCAATATGTTGGTGAAGTTGCTGCAAAAGAATTAAGGGAAGAATTGCATACGGTCACCTCGGTATATCCCAAGTTTGACGTGAACCAATATCTAAATGGATCTATCTCTCCTGTTTTTTTTGGAAGTGCCGTAAATAATTTTGGTGTCAAAGAATTATTAGATTGTTTTGTAGAAATATCTCCTGATCCTTTACCGCGGGATACTGAAGAACGCACGGTACTACCGGGTGAAAAAAAATTCTCTGGCTTTGTATTTAAGATACATGCTAATATCGATCCCCGTCATCGCGACCGGATTGCTTTTGTACGGGTGGTGAGTGGTGTATTTGAAAGAAATAAATCATACCGTCTGGTGAGACAGGAAAAAAATCTTAAGTTTTCCAATCCATATTCATTCATGGCAGCTAAAAAAGAAGTGGTGGACGAAGCCTTTCCGGGTGATATCGTAGGATTGTATGATAGCGGAAATTTTAAAATAGGTGATTCTATTACCGAAGGTGAAACCTTACATTTTAAAGGCATTCCATCTTTTTCTCCTGAACAATTCCGTTTTATCCTCAATAGCAATCCACTCAAAACAAAACAATTAGCCAAAGGCATAGAGCAATTGATGGATGAAGGGGTCGCACAACTATTCGTAAAAGAAGACAATGGTCGAAAGATCATTGGCACGGTCGGCGCTCTACAATTTGATGTCATTCAATACCGGCTGGAACACGAATACGGAGCAAGTTGTACCTACGAACCATTGCCGCTACACAAAGCATTATGGTTTACATGTAGTGATCCGATCGCTATGAAAGAATTTATTCAACGTCGAAAAAAAGATATAGCACGGGATAAAGATGATAAATATGTTTTCCTTGCAGAATCACCCTGGACATTGAGAATGGTACAGGAAGCTCATCCAAAAATTGAGTTTAGGTTGAAAAGCGAAGAGTGAAAAGTGAAGAGTGAAGAGGAGCTATATCCTTAGGAGAAAAGGAATGGTTCATATTCTCAAGTGCAGTGACACCAATGCCCCATTTTCTATTGATCAGCAACATGGCTGATACTCCACCGATCGAGGTCTTATATTGATTTAAATAAAAAATCATTAATAAATGGCAATGCTGTCTTTGGTAAATCATGACCGCCAGCATGAATATAATGATGCAGTCTTAATCCACTTTTATTATTCGAATAAATGGTCAGTTCCTCATTGATTGATTTGGTATTATCCGGTTGTATTAAGTTCTTAATCAATTCCACTGATTTGAACTGATTAGCGTTATTGACAACCCGGTCCTGACGGCCGGTAATGATCATCGATGTTCTGGGTTCGATACCTTTTTCTATCAGATCTACACCCTGATGTGCATTGATGATAAAACCTTTAAATAATGATGCTCTTTCGCTCCAGAGTAAATAGGTGAACCGACCGCCATTGCTGTGGCCCATGGCATAGATATGATCTTTTAACTTTGGATATTTAGAAACAATCTCTTTGACAAGGGCATCGATTGCATATAAGTCTCTGTCTTCTCCATCACCTTTTTTTCGCTGCCAGCCATTCTTTAGTCCTTTTGGATCAAACCCTCCGCCGATCCCGGGAATACCCTGGAGGTATAAGATCAATCCACCTGGTATAACTCCATGTAATGGATATTTTTTTGCAAAACCATCGGCTGTTCCTCCGTTTCCATGAAACACAATAAGTGCGAAACCAGGATTTTCCACCGGCTCACTACTGAAGTAGGATCGTGTTTTACCCTGTACATCAAATGAATGCTCAATCAGTGATGGAATTTCATTCTTCTTCATAAATACCAAATTATAAAATTTTAATGATTTTAAAATTAAACGATTTTAATCCAATTCTTTGGTTTGGCACAGTTTTGGCTATTAAATCATATTAAACATTTTATTAATATAATAAGTTGCTTCCTGATCCTCTTCATTGGATCATGGTCCCCTCTTCAAGCACAAAAGATCTCAAGATCTTGCCCATCGGATGAATTATTCAAAAATGAGCTCATTCAGAATCCGGAATTTAAGAAAACCAGGTTGCTTATTGATCAACATCAAAAAACATTTATTCCAGGCCAGGGATTTAGAAACAATCTCATAATTGTCCCTGTCGTAGTTCATGTCGTTTATAATACACCGGAACAAGACATTCCAGATTCATTAATCTTTTCACAGATTGAAATTTTAAATACAGATTTTGGTCAAATCCAGACTGAAAAATATCCTCAGGCTGGTGCATCTAAATTAAAATTTCAATTAGCTACATCAGATCCACAGGGCAATAAGACAAACGGGATTACCAGGACATCAACGTCCACTACTAAATTCAAAACAGGTGCATTAATTATGTCTTCCGAATATGGAGGCACAGACCCCTGGCCTTTAGCCAGCTATTTAAATATTTGGGTAGGAAATCTTAGCGGTGTATTAGGCTTTGCATATATGCCTGGGAGTAGAAGTGACGGTGTAGTGATTAGTTATCAGTTTTTCGGTCGAAACAATACAATACCATTTAATTTAGGCCGCACTACAACACACGAAGTAGGGCATTGGTTGAATCTATATCACACCTGGGGCTTGTCTACAGGCTGTGAAACAGATGATGAAGTTAATGATACTCCCAATTCTGCCGGACCTAATTACGGCTGTCAAACAGATCATATATCCTGTGTAGATACAGATATGGTAGAGAATTATATGGACTACTCTGATGATGCTTGTATGAACCTATTTACAGAAGGTCAGGTCCAGCGAATGGAAGCCTTGTTTAGTCCGGGCGGTATCCGGAGTTCTATATTGACCACTCATGGTTTGGACGCGGGAAAGGATATAGTATTAAGCATACCTATTAATGATCCCTGTACTAATGGCATCCGCGACAATAATGAAACCGGTATTGATTGCGGAGGCTCATGTGGCCCATGTCCATGCAACAGCACTGGTATTTTTTCAATGTTTGATTTTATAGAATCTATCAAAATCAATGATTCCATTTCTATTACCGGAGACAATGAAGGTATTCATACTGATTATTCAAAATCATTTGATCTATATACGAATACATCCAATTCAATTTCTTTAAATCCTGGAGCATCAGACGATCCGGGGTGGGAGTTTTGGTCAGTTTGGGTTGACTGGAATAAAGATGGTTTTTTTGGACAGGAAGAATTGGTATACCGGAATTACCGGCTTGGCACCATAAAAGATACTATTGATCTTCGTAAGATTTTTAAAGGTAAAACGATGCCATCTAAGGATGCGTATAAACTCAGGACCCAATTACAATGGGGTAATTACGGTCATGGATGTGATACATTTGATTTTGGAGAGGTAGAAAATTACATTGTTGTTTTAAAAGAAATATTTATTGATCCTTGTACCAATGGTATCAAAGACGGCACGGAAACAGGTATTGATTGCGGCCCGGCTTGCAAACCTTGTGCGCAGCGGTATTGCGAATCAAAAGGCAAAGTAAGTAAGTATGAATTTGTTCAATCCGTAACCCTGAATAATTGGACCAATACATCGGGAAATAATAATGGATATATCGATTTTACTTCTAAAAGTATTAAAGTCAATAGTGGTAAAGATCTGTCATATACTTTGACCGCAGGTTTTGGTGGCAACTATTCTCTTACCGAAAATTGGTATGTATGGGCTGATTGGAATCAGGATGGGGACTTTGTGGACCCCGGTGAAAAATTACTTGAAACAACCAGTGCAATTCCAATAACAGGAACTTGGTCCATACCAGGCAATGTAGATGGTCCTGTGAGATTAAGAGTTCAAATGCGGGATTCGAAGAAAGCAGATGCCTGCGATCAATTTGCTTACGGAGAAGTGGAAGATTACGAATTAACTATCGTGAAAACAGCATTCAGGATCTTTGGCATTTCGGACCAAAAGGTGATCATCAACACATTTCCAAATCCCGTAAGTCAATCTCTACATATATCCATCCCGTCACTGGAAGATCAACTTATACAAATCAGCCTGATCAATGAGCTGGGGCAAGTATATTATTCGTCATCCTTAAATAATGAATTAATTCAAACGATAGATTGTAGCAGGATACCACAAGGTGTCTACTCCCTTATATTCTCAAATGAAAAAATAAAAGAATCGAAAAGAATCATCATAGTTCATTGAAATATTTCTTCGGAATGAATACTAGTCCCAAACATATTTCCAGGTGCCATCTTTTTGTTTCTTCCACACCGTGTGGAAAGTACCCGTGGTGTTTATAATTTTCCCCGTTGAATCCGGAATTGACCGCTTAAAACTACCATAAGTATATCCAAGATCACCACTCTCAGATACATCGATGTAATCCGGCTTCCAGGTAAGTTTTACGCCAGATTTTTCAACAGGCAAGTAATAAGATTTAATAGCATCGGGACCCTTGATCAATGCTCCCCTATTGATGACTGCATCCGGGGCAGCATATTCAAAAAAAGCTGTTGCCAGGCCATTTTGTTCCGCACTTTTAGCAAAAGCCGTTTCAGTGTCCCTTATATTCTGCAGGTTCTTTTTATTATCTGGTTTACATCCTTCAAACCAAATCACACAAGCTATGTAATAAAATACCGGGGAGACATTAAACGATTTCATTTTGAATTTTTATCAAAAATATTCATCCCATATTTAAAATTCAACATGTTTGGCTAATACTTTATCTTATTAAATCATGAAAAGGTCGTTGTTTTAGATTTCTTACCAAAATTACCCCCAGGGGTGATCCCAAAATATCTTATTAAATTTATTTTTGGCGTTGAACAATTTAAATTAATAATCATGACTTCCCGCTTGATCCTGTCTCTGGCATTTTTATACATCTTAAAAGCAGATTCCGCTGCCCAACGTATAGATGTCTCTTTTGTATTTGACGGAGTCATGAGAGAGTTTATCATCTCTAAACCTTCTGGAGCTGTACCATCCGGAGGATATCCTATCGTCATGGTATTGCATGGGACTACAGGTGATGGGGAGAAATTTTATAATATATCCGGCTGGAAAGAATTAGGCGAAAAAGAAAAAATACTTACGATCTATCCCAGCTCACTTTCTTTTTGTGTCATTGGTGATTTAGGTTTTAAGGTCAATCAGACGAAATGGAACAACGGGGATCTGCAAACCGTAAAATGTCCCAATCTAAATCAGGACTTTAAAGACGATGTAAAGTTTTTGAAAAAAATCATTGATACTGTCCAACGTAAATTTAATACTGACTCCAAAAGGATTTTTCTTACCGGTTTTTCAAACGGATCGGTGATGTCGGGTAAAATGATCGTAGAAGCAAGTGACGTTTTTACAGCGATAGCCAGTAGTGCAGGCGTTCTTCATCCCCTGGATTCCGGCAAAGTAAAAAGATACATTCCAGCCTGGCAAACCCTTGGCACCAATGATCCCAATATCTATAAGATTAATAATGGCAATTATCTTCCGTTCAACGATTCATTAAAATTATTTATTCTTGGATTTGCCTACCCTTACCTTAATTGTTTAAATCTTGATACAGTATATACCGTAGTGAAGTCGACCAATGTTTATACATTTCAATTTAAAAAGACGAAATCTGCAACGCAAAACAATTTTTTTAATTATAGTTTCATGAATGGCCTGGATCACCAATATCCAAACGGGGAAAACTACCCGGTTTCTGATCCTTTACTATTTTGGGAATTCTTTAAACAAGCTGCTGCTTTAACTACATCTGTTGAAAATATTTCAATTCCATTACATACCATACGTGTATTTCCCAATCCTTCGAAAGACATGATAACTATAGAACTGCCTCCCACCTTTAAGAATGAAGTGCACCTGGAGGTATTCAATCTGCTCGGTGAAAAAGTATGGGATCAAAAAAATATTCAAACGACTCAACACATCACACTGCACAAGTTTCAATTAGGATCAGGAGTATTCACTGCAATATGGAGCAGTGAAAAAAATAAAGCTATAGCGAAATTAATCTTTGATTAATCAATCACCGTTTACCCGATCCGCTTCTTATAATTTAAAACAGCCAGGGTATTCAACACCACGGCAAATAAAATCATAGCTTTTAGTTCCGGGATCAAATCCCTGATCCCACTTCCCTTGATCACGATAAACCGCATTACCCTTATGAAGTAACTGACCGGATTAATCATAGATAATTTTTGGGCCCAATCCGGCATTGAATCAAGCGGAGTATATAGCCCACCCATCAATACAAAAAACATGACTATAAAAAAAGAAATTAAAGTGGCCTGCATTTGAGTGTCTGAAAAAGTACTCAATAATAGTCCTACTCCCAAAGCCCCTACCAAGTATATGGCAGAGAAAAAATAAATAGTTACATAAGATCCCCTGGGGACTATACCATAAATAAAATAAGCCACAATCAACCCCAGTGTAATAGATACAAGGCCGAGTACCCAAAATGGGATAAGCTTGCCGAGAATAAACTGATATTTTTTCATGGGAGTGACATTCAATTGTTCCATCGTGCCTGCTTCCTTTTCTGAGACAATATTGAGTGCCGACATCAATGCACCGACCATAGTCACCAACAAAGCAAGTATTCCGGGTACCATAAATAACGGATACCGGATAAATGGATTATACCAAAAAGAACTGGCCACTTCTATCCGGGTGAATTCGCTGAACCTTGGCATTTGTAACAATCTATCGCGCACTTCATTATTAAAGTCCGCTATGATCTGAGATGCATAAGCACATCCAAGAGCCGCTTTCGGGCCATTCACTGCGTCGGCTTCAATAGCAACTGTAGATTTACTTTCGCGAATAAGATCTTTTTCAAAGTTTAGTGGAATTGTAAGTGTAAGATCAGCGAGGTTTTGTTCAATATTAACCCTTGCAATTTCCGGAACAGATGGTGTAGCCACTAATCTGAAATAAGGGGATGCATCCAGTTTTTGTACTAAATCTCTAGAATAAGATGAATGGTCAAAATCAATGATCTGCAAGTTGACATTTTTTACTTCGTAGTCTGCCGCCAATGGTATCAGGATCAATTGCAGGATAGGCATCAGAATCATCATGCGCAGGATAGCAGTCTGACGAAAAATCTGTGCAAATTCTTTGCGGACGATCACAAATAATTTTTTCATTGAAGTCGAATGTTGAATTTTTTAATAGCGATTCCCGTCAAAACTATGGTCATGGTACCAAGGATCAAAGTAGGTTTCCAGATACTCCAAAAACCCAACCCCTTTACCATTACAGCTCTTACAATTCCATAATACCAACGGGTCGGTACGATATTACTTATCACGCGTAATGGCAATGGCATGTTTTCAATCGGGAACATAAATCCACTAAAAATTAATGAAGGCAACATTAATCCTACCAGAGATATAAACATTGCAACCTGTTGTTTTTCGGTACTGGTTGAAATCAACAAGCCCAGCGCAAGCGTCGTACTGATAAATAATAAACTCTCAGCCAATAACAAAAATAAGTTGCCCCGTATCGGTACATGCAACACATACACTGACAACACAAGAATAATCAGTACATTAATAAATGCAAGCACCAGGTAGGGTATGCCTTTGCTCAATACGATTTGCATCGGGTGCATCGGAGAAGCGAGTAATACTTCCATCGTACCCAGTTCTTTTTCCCGGACAATAGCTACTGAGGTCATCATAGCTCCGAGGATCATCAGGATTAATGTCATCACCCCAGGGACAAAATTAAAAGCGCTGATCAACTGAGGGTTGTAAAGCATCTTAATCTCAATTTTAATTTCATACGGGATTTTAAACCTGCCTAATTCTTCGTTTTGAAAGTCGTGAAAAATAGCTCCGGCATAAGAGGCAGCGATAGAAGCGGTATTCGGATCCGAGGCATCTGCGATAATTTGAACGGTTGACTGGTTTAGATGTTTGAGATCATCAGCTAATCCGGGTGGAAATACGATAGCGATCCGTGCCAATCCTTTCTCAAAATAATGCTGTATATCCTTCTCATCCGATATCTGGCCGACTACAGTAAAAAAATGACTTTGATTAAACCGATCTATGAGTTGATGACTGATACCATCTTTAGCTTTATCTAAAATGACCGCTTTCGATTCCTTTACTTCATTACTCAATGCAAATCCAAAGAGGATCATCATCATGATCGGCTGTGCCAGGAGAAAAAATAAACTACGACTGTCCCGAATGACATGCTTAAATTCTTTAATAATCATGGCTCTAAACAATAAAGTCTGACCTCTGAAATTTGAATTTTTATTCTTTATGCCCGGTTTCCTGACTTCCATCAATTTCTTTTTTCTAAAATATCAGTACACTGTTTTTCTTAATTCTACATTCTTTCATTCTAAAAAGACGAAAGTCCGAATGTTGGAGAACCTTTTCACTCTTCACTTTTCACTCTTCACTTTTCACTTTTCATCCTTCACTCTTCATTTTTCATTTTCATTCTTCATTCGCCAAGCCATTTCGGATTTGCGATTTCGGATTTCGGTGATCATTCTTCATTTTTTCATTCTTAATTCTTCACTTTTCACTCTTCATTCTTCACCCTTTCATTCTTCACTTTTCACTCTTCACTTTTCACTCTTCACTTTTCACTTTTCACTTTTCACTCTTCACTTTTCACTTTTCACTTTGTCTTTATCCCCATATAATCATCCACATCGGTCACCCTGAGACACATGATACCGGCCAAAATCATCGAACCTCCCCCAAGCATAACAGCATAAA
>JBDTUE010000018.1:0-36249 GCA_040007895.1 Saprospiraceae bacterium
TTCCAAGGCTTCGCCCTCGATATGTCGCACCGACTATCGCCAAATCATCAAACCCGGACAGAGCAAAGGATTACCTGAGTCTGCGTACATGTGAAGGATCAATCTGGATTCGAAGACCGAAACCGATGTGATCCAATTCTATTAATAATTCACTTTTGCCCAGTGATTTTATAAGTTTCCCTTTAAGGCCGGTGAGATTGCCGTAAACTACTTCTACAGGTTCACCCGGGGCGAAAGGACGGTTTTCAAGGTTATAATCATTCACTTCTCCGGTGACTCGCTGCAGCCATTCGATTTCATGATCCGGAATGGAAATGATTTGTTTATTGAATTTTACAAAACCTTCAACATAAAACGTTTCAAGCACTTTGACATATTCAGCTTTGACAATGCGGACAAAAATGTATCGATAGATCAAAGGCATCATGACCGTACGACGCTTGCGGGTGTAAACCCGGGTTACTTTTTGTAAAGGAATGTAGTTCGTGATGCCCTGGGTAGTCAAAGTCTGACAAACAGCTTTTTCAGCTTTGACTCGCGTGAGCACGGCAAACCATTTTGCAGTATCTGCAGACAAATCATTTTGATATAGCGATGTAACTGCCCCCATTAAATGATGTTATTTATGGGTTCTGTATTCGTATTGTCAATGGTGGATTGATCTTTATTTGACCAAATCAGAAATGGTGCAATTTCATAGGAGGACCATCCTTCTTTAAATTCTTCAAGATCAGTATAGATCACATACCGGACCTTTCGTTTGATAAGTTTTTCTGCTTTCTCTATCAAATTGATAAGGTATAATTTATCCAGGTTACCAATAAGAATGAGGTCTATCACGCCACTGTCCCTTCCCTGGGCAAAAGCACCGGTAAGGAAAGCTTTCTCTAAATGGCCCAACCTGGTCAAAACATGGTCAAGCACCTGATCGATACCTACATACTTTAGCAAAATGCTGTGTATTTCACTAAAAAGTGGGTACCTGGTATTCGCTTTAAAATATTTTTTATTCCCCTCCAGGAATGACTCCAGCATACCAGCCTCTTCCATCTTATTTAACTCTAACCGGATACCATTGGAAGAATCTCCAAATTCTGACTCTAAACCACGCAAATAGGAGGTTGTATTACTGTTCAGGAAAAACTTGAGCAGTAATTTAATCCGTGTTTTTGAAGAAATGAGGGCCTCTATCAAGATCGAGTAACTTAATTACTCAAAAATAACGATTGTAATCAGCTTTTTAATGCGTTGGAGACTATATTTTTACCCAAAATCCACCCACAAGCTAAAAATCCACCTAAAATGAATCCGATAATACCTTGTTTGAGGCGATTAGGTTGTGAGGCATCGAGCGGAGCAAATGGCTTATCTATTTCTCTGATAAAGGGTGTACTATACTTTAATGCGTAATCAGCAACTTCGAGATTCTTCAATGCTTCGGCATATGCTATGGCATACATGGAGGATTGTTTAGTCCTTATAGTCTTTATGGTTTTATCCTGAGGAGCCCAAAAAGCACCCTGAGATTGGTCCATCTTACTTAATGAATACTCAGATGAGGTCCATGCTCCATATAAAGAGTCGGCTTTTGCTTTAACCAGGTCATAGGTTTGTTTTTGTTTATCGTTGGATTGCTGAATGTAAAACCTGGAGAGATAATTAAATATTTGTTCCGTAAGAGCCAAGGACAGATCCTCCTTCTCAGAAGTAGCAGTCAACGTAAAAATAGAACTTTCGTTATTATAACCACAGCTTACAAGGCCAGGTTTTAAACCGCCAATAGTAAATCCATATACTCCTTTCAAGGCTGCATTTTCCTCTACGGTAGCAAAAGGAATTGAATCAGACTTGAATCGAAATCCGTTGTAGTAAGGATTGTACTTAGCCCATTTTTTTTCCAGGTGATACTGATCAAGGATATGATTAGCTATATAATCCGATTTACCATCAATAATTACTTTAGCGAATAATGCTTTGCTAATGATCCGCATAGACTTGGAAAGCTGAACGATCTTATCCATAGATACTTTGCCGGTATTTCCTCCTAAACCAAATTGACCTAATACTCCAGACAAAGCACCCCCACTATTACCACCATCACCTTCATTAAGCGCAAAAGTAAGTGGAGCACTAAAAAGAAAAGGGGTAAGCCTTGCCTTAATATAAAATGCACCAGTGCCGACTAAGGCTAAAAGAATAATCAGCCATTTACCACGCCATAATAACAAACTATATTCTACGCCCTTATGGATTAAAGCTTTCAGATTAAAATCATCTTCAGTACGGACAGGAGAAATGGGCTCTTGGTTCATATTTTATTATTAGATGTCATAGCTCAATACCGGTGACAACCATTTTTCAGTCATGCTAATATCCTGGTTTTTTCGCAGAGAGTAATCAATCACCTGGTCTTTGGCAATATTGCCTAAACCAAAATATTTAGAATCGGGATGGCTAAAATACCAACCACTGACAGAGGAAGCCGGGAACATAGCCATACTTTCTGTTAATGACATAGAGATTTTATTTTCGACGTCCAGCAAATCAAACAGCATTTTTTTCTCCGTATGATCGGGGCATGCCGGATAACCTGGAGCGGGACGAATACCCTGATATTTTTCTGCAATCAACTCTTCATTGCTCAATAAATTATTGCTATATCCCCAGTACTCTGTCCTTACTTTAAAATGAAGATATTCTGTAAATGCTTCAGCCAACCGATCGCCTAATGCTTTTAATAATATGGAACTGTAATCATCCTGGTCTTTCGCCAATTGTTTAGCGCGTTCGTCAAGACCTACACCTGCAGTGACGGCAAATGCCCCGATAAAATCTTGTTTACCGCTTTCTTTAGGTGCCACGAAATCAGCCAGACATAAATAAGGTATACCTGCAGACTTCTCCCGTTGTTGACGAAGATGATGACCAATAGCTATGATTTCATTGGTAACCGGATCTTTTATTTCAATATCATCACCAATACTTTGCGCTGGAAATAAACCAAAGATCCCTTCTGCAGACATCCATTTTTCGGCAATTATTTTTTTCAATAATACCTGGGCATCATCAAATAGTTTGGTTGCCTCCGTTCCGACTACCGGATCTTTCAATATAGCCGGATACCTTCCTGCTAATTGCCAGGATTGAAAAAAAGGTGTCCAGTCAATAAATTTGCTGATCTCCGAGAGATCCTGATCTTTAATCACTTTAATACCCAATTGTTTTGGAACAGGCGGTGTGTACGAATTCCAATCAATAGCAAATCTCTGTTTACGGGCTAGTTCAATACTGACAAATGATTTACCTGCTTCACGTTGAGCCCGTGTGACTCGCATCGTTTCATATTCTTCTTTTATTCCTGCAACAAAAGTAGACCTGGTGGATTCCTCTTTGGATAATAATGAACTCACTACAGCTACTGATCGCGATGCATCCAATACATGGACTACCGGTGCTTTATTGAATTGAGGTTCGATCTTCACTGCGGTATGGATTCTAGAAGTAGTAGCTCCTCCGATCAATAACGGGATAATAATATTTCTTCTCTGCATTTCTTTTGCCACGAATACCATCTCATCCAACGATGGAGTAATCAAGCCACTTAATCCTATGATATCCACCTTTTGTTCCAGAGCTGTATCTAATATTTTATCACAAGGCACCATCACACCAAGGTCCAGGATATCATAATTATTGCAAGCCAATACTACTCCGACTATATTTTTACCAATATCATGTACATCCCCTTTGACAGTAGCCATCAATACTTTTGCGGCAGCTTGTCCGGTGGTTCCTGTTCTTTTTTTCTCTTCCTCGAGATAGGGAGTAAGGTATGCAACTGATTTTTTCATTACCCTGGCAGACTTGACTACCTGCGGTAAAAACATTTTACCCGATCCAAATAAATCTCCTACTACATTCATACCTGACATCAGAGGTCCTTCGATGACCAATAATGGCCTTCCATATTTCTGTCTTGCTTCTTCGGTGTCATCATCGATATGATCTATAATGCCTTTGACCAGAGCATGCGTAATTCTTTCTTCAACGGTGCCTTTGCGCCAGGTATCTTCTATTTCTTTTTTCTTCGCTGATCCTTTGACGGTATCTGCATATTCAAGCAATCTTTCCGTTGCATCCTCTCTACGATTCAACAATACATCTTCTACCCGTTCTAATAAATCTTTTTCAATTTCATCGTACACTTCGAGCATCGTAGGGTTGACTATACCCATATCCATCCCATGCCGGATCGCATGATATAAAAAGGCAGAGTGCATAGCTTCACGTACTTTTTGATTGCCTCGGAAACTAAAAGATACATTGCTAACTCCTCCACTGACATGAGCAGATGGAAGATTTTCTCTTATCCATTTAGCTGCATTAAAAAAATCTATCGCATAATTTCGATGTTCGTCTATACCCGTAGCTACTGGAAAAATATTGGGATCGAAAATGATGTCCTCTGCAGGGAACTTCACTTCATTGACAAGAATATCATAAGCTCTTTTACAAATATTGATACGACGCTCATAGGTATCGGCCTGACCTTGTTCGTCAAAAGCCATCACTACAGTTGCAGCTCCGTATTTTTTAATCAGTTTTGCCTGACGGATAAATTCTTCTTCACCCGCTTTCAATGAAATCGAATTGACTATACTTTTACCCTGCAGGCATTTAAGTCCTGCTTCAATTACTTCCCATTTGGATGAATCAACCATCACGGGAATGACAGCAATCTCCGGTTCTGAAGCCATAAGATTCAAAAACCTGATCATTGCTTCTTTGGAATCGAGCATGCCCTCATCCATATTGACATCAATCACCTGGGCTCCACCTCGTACCTGGTCGAGAGCTACTTCCAGTGCATCATCAAAATTGTCTTCTTTGATGAGTTTAAGAAATTTAGCGGAACCTGTTACATTGGTCCGCTCTCCTATATTTATAAAATTACTTTGAGCTGTGACTTCCAGGCTTTCGAGCCCGCTCAATTTCAGATTTTTTGTTTCGCTCATCCGAAAATGCTAAAGTGATTGTACTTGAGGAATCAAAGAATCCGAATTCTTTTCTTTTGATTCTATTAATCTTGGAGTATACTTTGATGCTCTCTCCGCTATTTGGCGAATATGATCCGGAGTAGATCCACAACATCCACCAACTACATTCACCAATCCCAGTTTAAGATATTCTTCAATTTGGTCTGCCATTTCCTTAGGGGTTTGATCATATGCTCCCATTTCGTTGGGCAAGCCTGCATTAGGATGTGCGCTTACATAACAAGACGCTTTTTCATCCAACACCTGGAGATAGGGCCTTAGTGCTGCGGCTCCTAATGCGCAATTAAATCCTATACTAAATAATGGGACATGAGAAACTGAAATCAAAAACGCCTCTGCGGTCTGACCAGATAGAATCCTGCCACTGGCATCGGTGATCGTTCCTGAAATCATTATAGGAATTTCAATACCTCTTTCTTCAAATAATTCCTGTATTGCAAACAAAGCAGCTTTGGCATTCAACGTATCCGTGATAGTCTCTATTAATAAAAGATCAACTCCTCCGTCTATTAATCCAGTCGCTTGTTCTTTGAATGCAATGACCAATTGATCAAATGTGATAGCCCGGTATCCGGGATTGCCAACTTCAGGAGACATAGAAGCCAGTTTAGTTGTAGGTCCCATAGAACCCGCGACGAATCGGGGTTTATCAGGTTGTTTTAAAGTAAATGAATCTGCTACTTCCCTGGCTATTTTGGCTCCCTGATAATTTATTTCATACACCCATGATTCAAGATGATAATCAGCTTGCGCTACTGTAGTCCCGCCAAATGTGTTGGTTTCAACGATATCAGCTCCCGCTTCGAAATATTGGCTATGTATTTCTTTGATAATATCCGGACGGGTAATGCACAATAAATCATTATTACCTTTTAATGAATTAGGATGATCCTTAAGTTTTTCATTTCTAAAATCCTCTTCGGAAAGATGGTATCGCTGGATCATAGTACCCATAGCTCCATCCAGTATCAGGATACGATCTTTAATGATATTTTGTATTAATTTGTTCATATGGGTTTGCAAAGGTACGGATTGATTAGGTATCCTGCCATAGATGGTTAAGTGAAAGGGTGACTTCTCCATGTGGATCCCTATGGGAAAGTCAGCCCTTCACTTGGGATTTTAAATTACAGTTGTATTTATATTCTAAATATATTAGTTGGATGAAATATAAATCTATCCTTTTTGTCGCTGCAATCTCTTTCCTGTTTATTTACAAAAGTTGGAGTCAAAGTATAAGCCGTGCCACATTGCTGGACAAAATAAAAGGAGGATGGGCTGGTCAGACCATTGGTGTTACTTTTGGAGGTCCCGTAGAGTTTAGATTCAATGGTACGATCATCCAGGAATATCAACCTATACCCTGGTACAAAGGCTATGTAGCTGAGATGATGAAAAACAATGATGGTCTATATGATGACTTGTATATGGATCTCACCTGGGTGGAAGTTTTGGAACGGGATGGCTTACATGCTACGGCAAAAGCATTTGCTGAAGCTTTTGCAAACAAGGGATATAAATTGTGGCATGCCAACCAGGCTGCCCGGTATAATATACTTCATGGTATTCTACCACCGGCATCAGGTCATTGGATGAATAATCCACATGCTGATTGTATTGACTTCCAGATTGAAGCAGACTTTGCCGGATTGATGTCACCGGGTATGCCGCTCACTGCAAATGAAATCTGTGATAGTGTAGGTCATATCATGAATTATGGAGATGGCTGGTACGGAGGAGTATTCATTGCGAATCTTTATGCACAGTCCTTTCTCTCATCCAATATTCCATTGATCATAAACAATGCTTTAAAGTCCATACCCGCAAAATCAAAATATTACCAGGTGATCTCCGATGTCTTAGCTTCCTATAAAAAATATCCGGTCGATTGGAAACAAACCTGGCTCGAAATGCAGAATAAATGGTCCGAAGATATTGGCTGTCCTGAGGGAGTGTATGCTCCGTTTAATATAGACGCTACTATTAACTCCGCTTATGTAGTGATTGGGCTACTATATGGCAAGGGCGACTTTACTAAAACCATTGAGATTACTACCCGATGCGGACAAGATGCAGATTGCAATCCATCTTCTGCCGCCGGTATTCTTGGTACTATATTGGGTTACAAAAACATTCCTACATACTGGCAACAAGGACTTGAGGGAAGTGAAGATTTAAACTTTGCTTATACGGACATCTCTTTAAATAAGACCTATGAACTTAGTATGAAGCATGCTTTAGCCAATATTGTCGCTCATGGAGGAAAAGTAGATGGAGATAAGATTTTTATCAAAACTCAGATGCCTTCTCCTGTCAGGTTTGAACAATCTTTCGATCATACTTATCCGGTAAATAAAATTTATATAGGTAAAGTCATCTCCGATACGATGCATATTCCATTTAACGGAACCGGTATTGTAGTCAAAGGATATGTAACCAACTGGGATGGGAAGAGCACAAAATATACTGCTCAAATGGCTTATATGATTGACAATGACAATACAGCTCTACTCACATTACCCTCTGATTTCAGAGAACGGCGCTATGAACTGTTTTGGAAATATGGATTAGATAAAGGCCCACATACCTTACATTTAAAATTGTTGAATAAAGATCCAAAATTCGATGTACGCGTTTCAGAAGTACTTATTTATAATGATACAAGAGTGCCTATAGAAAATATATATCAATTCGGGAAGCTACCTAAGAAGTCATGAAGAGCGTAATTCCATTTAATGACTATGATTTTAAAGGATAAAGGATGGTTTGAATCAAGGTTATACCCGATTAGGTTTAAATTAAAATAACTTAATTGACCATGCAAGTTCAATTTATTTTTATTAATTCTTTGTTTAATGTTAATTGGAAATGAATAAATAAAGTATCCCAGTATGCTTTAAACTGTTTAAGCTATGTGTGATTTAAAAAATCTTATAATCCTTTAAATATTCATCCATGAAAAACTTTTTTGCAACGTTTCTTATTGTCTTACCCATTATTATTACTGCCCAGATAAATTATGGTTCGAATCATGGTAAATATCTGACCATTCGTGGTACAAAAGTGTATTATGAAGAATATGGAAAAGGCACACCGTTACTCTTACTGCATGGAGGTTTGGGCAATATTGCCGATTTTAAAAAATGTATTCCCGGATTATCAAATAAATTCAGGGTAATCGTTCCTGATGCACCAGGTCTGGGCCGCTCTGAATTCCCGGATAGTGCTTTGACTTATCAATTATTGGCTAAATACTATTCTATTCTGATCGATCAGTTAAAACTAGATAGTCTATATGTCCTTGGTTGGAGTGATGGAGGAAATACCGGTTTATTGCTGGCGAATTACAGACCTGATAAAGTTAAAAAACTTATCATCAGTGGATCGAACTACAAGCTGAGTGGCATGAATGCAGAGATGGTAGAAGGAGCAAAAGCAACCATCATGAATCCCGAGTGGGTAGAGGCAAATATGAAAGACTGGATTGAAAACTATAAAAGGCTATCCCCACAGGATGATTGGAAACGATATTTGGAAGAAAGTAAAAAGATGTGGTTTGCTGAACAATCTTTTCCAAAAAGCATATTGGAAGATATAGTCATTCCTGTCTTAATAGTCTATGGTGATAACGACCTGATATCACTCGAGCATGGTATAGAAATAAAGAATTCCATTAAACACAGCCAGTTTTGCGTTTTGCCAAATACGTCCCATGAAGTATTTAATGAAAAACCAGGTTTAATCAATGAAATTTCCATTAGCTTTTTTAAAGCAAAATAAAGCTGAAAAGGTTCAAGGTATAGTAACTTCCGGGAGATCATGAAAAAAAATCTTATTTCTTAATAATTAAAAACATAACAACATGTCGAACAAGTATGTCCGGGCTACTGTCATCATTCTGTTTCTGTCCTTTTGTCAGAATATTTTTATTTTTGCACAACCATTTATACCAATCACTAGTAACGATCTTAATACTGTTAAACCAACATTCAAGACTATTATGAATATCGAAAAGACAAATTTTGTGGTACGGGATATTTTTTATCTCAAATTTGGGCATTACAAGGATGCCATCGCTTTAATCGACGAAGCCATGAAAAGCAGTTTAATGCCTCCCGGTCCTACCATGCGTGTCTTAACTGATTTCACCGGAGACGCTTATCGTTTGATCCTTGAGCAGGGATTTAATACACTGGCTGATTATGAAAAATCTCTTTCCTCTGAATTAAATGCGGCCGCATGGAAAGATTGGTATGAAAAATTTAAACCTTATGTAGAATCATCTACAAGGGAAATTCTTAAATGGGTGAGATAAAAGAGGGAAAGGTGAAGCAAAGGCAAGGCAAGGTGAAGGCAAAGGTTAAGGTTAAGGTTAAGGTTAAGGTAGAGGTTAAGGTAGAGGTTAATTATGAATGGTAATATCGGGAAGCGTTTTTATTTCATTTTTAATAGAAATTGTTTTAAGCCTTTCACATCATCTGTGCCAAGGATATCTACATCTCGATCAATAAGGTATTTCCATATTGCCGGTTGATCAGGAGTAGCCCAAAACCGTAATTTCTTATGGCGTGAATGAACCGTTGCTATTAATTGTTTTATTTTTTCTTCATCTTCATTTGACATTACACTACTTCCGTCCCAGGTGGTATAATTTCTAAAACTTGTACTGACGATTCCTATCCGGTTCCATTGCATAGAATCGTAAATGATTTCAGGCCGACCATCAAAAAATATATAATCCGGATAATTATTCCAATCCGACGGGGCCGGCATAGAACCGCTAATTAAAATTTTGAAGTATTTGTTTTGGATTAGTCCAGGATAAACAGACAACATTTTTACAAGCCTGTTTAACGTAGGTACCCCATTCGTCTTTAGATCTATCGATAGAGTAAGGATCTGCTCTGAACCCGGGTAAGCCCTTTGATCATTCTTCTTTATCAATGAATCCAATGGTTTCAAATACATGTTTTCGAGCCTGCGATTTCGTTGGATGTCTTTAAATGAATGGGATACCATCAGACTATCGTTGACCAAAAAAATATCTGCTTCTATAAAACCAACACCCTGGCCATACGCTGTAAACAAGGGTATGGTTTGTTCATAATCATTGTGTGCAAAAATATCTGAAGCCAGGTAAGGATGTATAGAAACCCTTTGAGCCACTGCACAGGATAAACAACATAACCAGGGTAATAAAATAATAGTTTTCATCATTATAGATAAATTTAAAAAAAAATCGTGCTGCTATTGCAACACGATTTTTAATTCTAACGTATATTTTACAATTCTATTAATATCCTTTATTCTGAACGAGATAGCCAGGTAGGTTTGAAGCTCCATCAATGGCTGTCTGAGGAATTGGAAAAATTCGCTTGTTTTTATCTGTATTGTTTTTTTCAGTCCACGTGCCTTCATATTTATTAAACCGGATCATATCTGTCCTTCTGATCATTTCCCAATACAATTCAAAACCCCGCTCTCTGAATAATAAATCAAGGCTTATTGCTGCTAAGGGAGGTGCCGGTGTAGTGGCCGTCCTGGCAGCTCGCACTGCATTGACATCAGCTAAAGCAGCAGCCTGGTCATTACTTTTTCTAAGTTTGGCTTCAGCACGCATCAGGTAAACATCTGCTAACCTCACAATCACGATATCCGCTTCTCCAAAATTTCTGCCACTGGCTGATTTAGAACTGAATTCATATTTCTCCACTCTATAGCCAGTATTGTAGTTACTACCAGGAACTGTGAAATCAACTTGTTCTGTAAAATCAACCGCCAACGTAGGTTTGTTGCGTGTCACATAAAATAACTTTCCTACTTTGAGATTTCCATTAGGACATTTTACAAAAGCTCCGTTGACCCTGATCAAACCATATTGTTGTCCACGAAGTATACCCCGATCAATTTTAAAGTCAGCAGGTGCCACACAGGAATCTCCGGGGTTGGTGTAGACTGATAAGTTTTGTTTATAAAACCTTGGGTCTTTAGCTGAAGGATCAGCCGGTGCGTACGCTTTGGCCCAGGATTGATAAAAATCAGGAGTAATGCCCGGGCCATCGGTTCCATTTGCATTTGGAAATGCAGGAAGCGGAAATTGATCACCAGATAATGAAAAATACGACATCCGGTTATGTCCATTGAGATCAGCCCGTTGGTCAAATACAAAAATCAACTCTTTATTGTCATGATTGTTGTTTCCGAAAATATCAAAGTAATCTGCAGAAAGTTTGAATTGACCAGAGCTGATTATTTTGTCACAGTATTCTATGACCTTATCCATATCTGTGGAAGGGAATGTAAAATTATCAGTATAAAGATTGCTGTAAACCGTAGCATTTAAATATAATCTTGCCAACAGACCCCATGCTCCGGCCTTCGTCAATCGACCAGGGCCTACGGTATTGTCTAAATCGGGTTCTGCTGCGAGCAATTCAGATTTAATATATTCGACAGCTTCTGTCCCACGGATGATCTTTGAAGGCAATCCCGGATCATCTTTTACAAATGCAATTCCAAATAAATCCAACGCAAGCATATTGTAATAAGCCCGAAGTCCACGAGCTTCAGCCAGATATGTTTTAGTAGTAGACGTAGTAAGTGTGGGCAATACATTAATAGCTGTGACAGATCTTGAAATTCCCTGGAGGATATGACCCCAGGTACTGTTTACATTCGGATCTGTACTGGTAGTGACGTGTTGATGCATAGAGAGATAGATTCCGTTATCTCCCCAATCCGTTCCTCCACGATAAGGCAATATTGCTTCATCGGTAGAAATCTCCTGAAGGGCAAAATAATTGGTATGTGTAAATATGTCGGTAAACTTACCATACACAGGCACCAGGGCACCATTGGCCGCATCCTGATCGGATAAAGTGGAAGAAAGGGTTTCATCGAGAATCTGTTCATCCAATTGAGTACAGTTTTCTGTAAACAACAGACCAACGAAAATGAATAAAATTAAAATTGACTTTTTCATAAAGTATATTTTTAGAAGGTAATCTTTAAACCAAATAAAATCGTTTTTGCTTTTGGGTAACTGAGGTAATCTATTCCATACGAAGAAATTCCGCCAATATTATGATCTGTATTTACTTCAGGATCATATCCGTTGTATTTAGTGCTAACCCAAAGGTTTTGTCCGGTGATCGATAATCTTAATGCAGATACCCACTGATGCAATCCAAGCATCGTAGGATTAAAATTGTAACCCAATGAAACATTATTCAATCTGAAATAAGCACCGTCCTTTAAGTATCTTGAAGAAACCGGAGCAGCATTGTTAGTAGACTCTGTTGAATATTCCAATGCCTCGGGTGTCACATTGACCCCTTTAGATAATTTCAATTTATAAAAACTTGAATTGGCTGTATTGTCATAAACTTTATTACCCGCTACTCCATTAAAATTAAAATTAAAATCAAACCCTTTGTATCCAAGGTTACCAAATAAACTATATAATTTATCAGGTAACGCTGTCCCCAGTGCTAACCGGTCTTTATCAGAGATGATACCATCACCATCCGTATCTCTGAATTTACTAAGGCCTTTTTCATCAATACCAATAAATTCTTTCAAAAAGAATGTACCAATGGGTTGATTGTTGACATATCCATTGACCGTAGCAGATGTCAGTCCTGATCCGGATGCACTACCCGATGGTATTACCGTATAAGGGCTATTGGTTACTTCATTCTTAATAAAACTTGCATTTCCACCGACGGAGTACCTGAATCCGTTTTCAAAGGATTTGCCGTAATTCAATGATACTTCAAAACCTCGGTTGGCAATTTTCATATCGTGTACATTCGTCCAGAATGAACCGGCAGGTTGAACCGGGTCTGCAGGGATCACTTGCAATAATATATCACTGGATACTTTATCAAATACATCAATCGTACCGGTTAATGCATCATTGAATATTCCAAAATCAAGCCCCACATTCGATTGAATAGATACTTCCCATTGAATATCAGGATTAGCTAATCTTGAAAAAGTGGTTCCTGGAGGATATGCTCCGGTGGGTGTCAATGGATAGCTAGCATTGGCAGTGACTTGCGAAGTAAAAGCAGCCTGGGTGATTTTTGCCGGTATCTCCTGGTTACCTGTACGGCCCCAGCCAGCTCTTAATTTTAGATTACTAAAAGGAGTAGACTTCATGAAAGGCTCCTGCATGATACGCCAACCCACGGAAAAGGATGGGAATACACCATATTTATTATTATCACCAAACTTGGATGATCCGTCTGCCCGTACGGTTGCGGTGACGAGGTATTTATTATTATACTGATAGTTGACCCGTCCAAAAAATGATTGCAGTTCATCGATACCTGCACTTCCTCCAGGCTTATTATTTGCAAGCGTCAGATCTTGCCCGAGACCTGGATTGTAAATAGGCTCAATATCGGAGATTGGAAATTTATTGATGCTCGTATAACGGGCCTGGCCAAAAAACTTTTGATAGGAATGTCCTGCAAGTATATTGATATTGTGAACATTCTTCGTCAGATCGTAGGTGAGATAATTTTCAATTAAACTATTGTTGCCTTCATTATCAATAGTTTCAAGTCTTCCTTCTCTTAATGGCACTGCATTGGGAAGCGATTGATTAAATGTAGTATAATTGGAATGATCGATGCCAAAGTTTAATTTATAAACCAATCCTTTTAAAATGGTAAAGGAAGGTGAGATATTACCTGTAACCCGGGTGCCGCTATAAAGGCTTTTTTCCAGTTGAAGTGTAGTCAATGGGTTTGAGACACCAATATATTGCGCAGGTTTGCCAGCAGCATTTAGTGAAGGATAGGTAGGATTATTAGAGATTGCATCCCCGATCATACCGGATATCGGAGGTCGGCTGGTCTTATTATAAGTAACTCCCAGGTTAATATCCAGGCTCAAACGATTTTCCAATAATTTTTGATTGACATTAAGTCGGCCTGTATACCTGGTATTATCATTTCCTTTAATAATCCCTTCCTGGTTTTGTGAACCTAAGGAAGCTGAGTATGCTAATTTTTCAGCACCGCCAGCCATCGTCAAATTATAGTTTTGTGTATAGGCTTTGCGCGTGATTTCTTTCTGCCAATCGGTACTCCCATGCTGATCATCTAATACACCTCCCAGTGTAGGAACCAATCTTTTAAAATCATCTGTTGAAAATACCGGTAAAGCTCTGGCCAGTGTGGAAACTCCAAGACTTGAAGAAAAATCAAGAAATGATTTGCCGGCTCTACCTTTTTTGGTGGTAATTAATATGACTCCGTTAGCACCGCGTGATCCATATATGGCAGTAGCTGAAGCATCTTTTAATACATCGATAGCTTCAATATCTTCCGGATTAAGAAAATTTGCCGGCCCATTAATCGCCAGTCCATCGATAACATATAAAGGATCTACACCTGTACGAATACCACCCGGTCCTCTTACAGTTACTGTTATAGCTCCAGTGGGATCCCCAGTCGCTGAAGTAACGTTAACCCCGGCTACTTTCCCTTGTAATAATTGCTCCGGCGAATTAATAATTCCTTTATTAAACTCTTCAGCTCTAAGTGATTTGACAGAACCAGTCACGTCCCGTTTATTAATAGAACCATATCCTATGACCACAACCTGAGCAAGGTCAGTAGAAGACGTAACCATTATTACATCAATAACAGATCTGTTATCAATATTGATTTCCTGGCTTTGAAATCCTATATAAGCAAATACAAGGATATTGATATCATCTGGTACACTGATCTGGTAGGTTCCATCCGGATTTGAAATAGTACCGGTTTCTGTATTTTTTGCAAGGATCGAAACCCCCACCAAGCCTTCCCCCGTATCATCTGTTACCTTTCCGGTAATGGTTTTTATAGACCATCCCGTAGCATGGCATCCCAGGATCAGTAGCAGAATTGCCCCCCATCTGGAATAAATTAGGTTTTTTATTTTCATGGCACTAATGTATTATTTTAAGCTAATATTCTGCTAAAATTCTGTTTTACTTTTAGGTTACTTCTCCATGAAATCAAAATGAATTTTTTTCCTCCAATTTTTCATTCATTGATTAAATGTCTTTTCTTTTTATTATCCTATATTTTTGATCAAATTGCTCCATAAATTGAAAACTCCTTCATGCATACTCCATATCATTTCAAGATTACTGATCCGATTTTAATAGATCAATTTATCCGTGATCACAGTTTCGCTACACTTATTTCAATGGGGGAAAGTTATCCATTAGCTACACATATTCCATTAGAGTTGGAGATAAATGCACGAGGCGAGCAGGTTTTATGGGGACATGTCTCTAAATCAAACGCTCAATGGAAGTCATTTGCTCCAAATCCAATGATCCTGGCAACCTTTCTTGCTCCTATAGATCATTATATTTCTTCTTCCTGGTATGCTAAGGCCAATGTCCCCACCTGGAATTATATGAGTGTCCATGTATCCGGACGGATCAAGATAATGGATGGAGAAGGCCTGAAGGAATCCCTTAGAAGAATAGTAAATAAGTATGAAGAGCATTCCACACATCCAATAGCCTTTGACACCTTACCTGTTGAAGTGCAAGACCAAATGAAAGGTATCATAGCGTTTGAAATCCAAATCGATAAAAAAGAAGCCAATTTCAAATTAAGCCAAAATAGAAATGATGAAGATTTTAAAAACATTATTACCAGGTTGAATGAATCCGGCAATACCACTTCAATTAAAATGGCCGAAGCAATGATGCACTATAGAAAAACAACCGAATGATTATCTGTTGATCATTATTTTCTTTGAGGTTGAAGTAAAACCATCGAACGTGCGCAGAAAATAAATACCTGCAGGCATCGTGGAACCAATGAAAACACCGCTTTCCGGTGAATCGCGATGGAATACTACTTTTCCCTCAAGATCAATCATGTCCAAATACAACAATGGACGAGGTGAAACAAAAAATAATCTATCCCGGATTGGATTGGGCCAGGTCCTTAAAGAGAAAACAGGAACATCTAAGCGGGTAATCTCAGAGTACTCGAAGTTGCCATCTGTTTGAATCAATTTTAACCTGTAAAAATTTTGTACATGAATAAACAAATCCGTGAAATCACTGCTAAATTTTTTATCAGGCATCCATGAATGTAGTTCAGTTAATTCTGAAAAATGGATTCCATCTTTACTTGACTCCAATAGAATTTTATTTACCACTCCCGTTACTAAACCAGAAATAGTAAGTTTGATTTTTGTATCTCCTTCTAACCGGGCCATAATGGTTGAATACTGAATTGGCAGTGCTGAACTATTTACTTTAAAAATCCACATGCCGGACTGAATATCACTAGCCAGAATATTACCTGAAGGGAGAAAAGGATAAACACCCCAACACCCCCTGAATGGCGGTGAATAAGAGGCGGGAACTGACCTGTCTGTATCGAAGTATGCTATTCTTTTAATATTATTCGGATTACTAGCATCAAATATCTGAACACCATCCGTGTAGTATGAAGCATAAACTATATTACCAACAAAATAGGGATTGTGGCCTATGCTTAAAGTATCTGCAGGGTTGCCTCCAGGATATTGTTCACGCAGCGTCTTGGATTTAAATGGTTTAATATTTGCCGGTTCTATAGAAGTGGCACTCGTCAGTGGAATCAATCGTAAAGGCGCATTCTGAGTTTCAGTAGCATTGACTAAATAAGTGCCTGCCGGATTAATCCAACTACTGTGATTATAACCACCGGGAATATAACTCATTAATTCAGGACCACAGGAAGTACCACTACAATTATAAATCGAAAGCCCGCTGCCTCCATGAGATGCATACAGGATATTGTTGCGCACATAAGCATCATGGACATAACCTCTGGGTAACGGCTGGTTAATAACTACAGATGGACTATCTGGTCTTGTTGCAAGATCTAATACGATCACACCGGTGCTACGGGTATTGGTACCTAAACAATACAACCTTGCATTTGCTTCATCGATAAAAGGCATGTGACAAGTAGAGAAAAAAGCATTAGTAGTCCTTACAAGGCTGACAGAATCGGGCAAATATTGTAAATCAAATATTCTTAATCCGGAAGCGTCCACTTCAGATACAGCGTATGCATAATGACCATACGTTTTAAATTCTCTCCAACTAGTTGACGTATAAGGACCGAATTCTTTTATCAAAACCGGATTATTGGGATTAGTAACATTAAAGAAATAGATTTTAGTTGCTGATCCTAATATGGCATATTCACGACCATTGGCTGCATAACCCCATATATCACTGTAGGTGTTACCAAGATTCCATTGAGATAAACCGGTGGTCCTGTATTCAAATACCTGAGCATGAATTGGAAAAGATATAAGAAATGAGAACACCAAAACAACTATTGCTTTTAAAGTGGCAAAATCCAAACCATTCCTACTTCTCATTGAATTCATTTCTAAATTGTTTACACGTCTCCGGATGAATACTATCTTAGCGTCATGCCGATATCAAAGCTCAAAATTACAAGACATTTAAATAAGGATGCAATCATGATCCCTGTGATAGAAAAAATTCCTTTTCCAAAACTTGCAACAACTCTCGTTCCGTTAAGCGAAGCTTTGGTTGAGTCGATCGTGTATCAACAACTTTCTATCAAAGCTGCAGCTACTATATACAAACGACTCCTTGCTAAATTTCCAGATGAAAAACTGGATCTTTTAAAACTTTCCAGGATGAAAACTGAAACGCTGAGATCGGTGGGTTTGTCCTATCAAAAAGCAGATTACATGCGAAACATAGCCAATTTTTTTCTGTCCGCTGAAAATCAGGGGATAGACTGGCATTCCATGCCCGAGGACGAATTACTTAAACGTCTCACTGTAATAAAAGGTGTTGGCATATGGACTGTTCAAATGATCATGATTTCCCCAATGGGCAAACTCGATGTATTTCCTGCACAGGATCTGGGAGTCCAGCAAGGCATTGTGAGACTTTATAATCTTACAGAGACCGGTAAACCGCTGATAAAGAAAATGCATGAAATCGCAGAGTCCTGGAGACCCTATCGAACCATAGCCTGCATGTATTTATGGAGATGGAAAGATCAGTTCAGAAAATAAATATCGACCCAAACAAAATGTGCTTAGGAATTAAACTGAATCAATAGATTGATGACTTACTTACTGTTTATCATTTTTCGTCACCTTTAGTGTTTTATCCATACTTATCTTTTGAGATGAAGGATTAGATTTTACCATCTGGTGATTACTTGTTTTGATCATGTCCTGAAGGATTAAAGCACATTCTTCAAGATATACGTCTTTCTTAATAGACCGGAACCATTCTTCCTGTCTCTCTTTAAGAACATTTTCGGCTGTAAGCCCTTTATCCGAAGCAGAAAAATCCGCTGAAGGTGTGGGCAATAAACGGGTAGTCCTGTTTGAAAACAAATTAAATTTTTCGGACTCCAGATCTTTTGCTTTTTCTTGTTTTCTAAATTCATCGAGGTTTAGAGATGCGGACGTCATCTCCTGGCTTTTTTTCAATCGTAGCGCATTTTCATCCAGGATTTTAAAAATTCTACTGGTATCCGTTCTGGCTTTACTCATGGTTGCAATCTGTTCCATATTGTTTACCGTATAGACATTTTGATTGTAATTGAGCTTAGCGATTTCAGTCCACTCCATCGGATGATCATATTCTTTTTCACCTACTTCAATGTATTTAAACTGATCAGGTAAAACGATGTCAGAAGATACGCCTCTCAATTGTGTAGAACCTCCATTGATTCTGTAAAATTTTTGAACGGAAATCTTAATTTCCCCCAATGGTTTGTATGCATCCAGTCCGTTGACCATTTTATCTAATGGAAAAAATCGTTGAACTGTTCCTTTTCCAAAGGAAGTGGGTGAGCCTACAATCACAGCTCTTTTATAATCCTGCAATGCAGCTGTGAGAATCTCAGATGCAGAAGCACTATAGGAATTGCTCATGACCAATAAAGGGCCGCTGTATTGAACAGATGGATCTTTATCATTCATGACATAAGGGTTGCCGGATTTTGATTTAACCTGGACTACAGGACCAGTCTCTATAAACTGTCCTACCATATCAACCACTTCCGATAAAGAACCACCTCCATTGTACCGGAGATCAAGTATGATTCCTTTAGCACCTGCTTTTTGTAATTTATCTATTTCAGAAGCCACATCGCGGGCACAACTCTTGCCATTATTATCTTCAAAGTCAGAGTAAAAACTTGGCAATAAAATATAACCTAGTTTTTCAGTAGATCCCGGAACCTCAATGATAGATGATTTGGCCCATCCATCTTCCAGGATGACTTCGTCACGTACCAGGTGAATATCTTTGGAAGTACCATCTTTTTTCTTCACGCTTACTGTCACTCCGGTTCCTTTTTTACCTCTGATAAAAGTGACCGCCTCATCTACTCTCATTCCTATGATCTCTTTTGGTTCACCTCCATCCTGGGTTACCCGCAGGATTAGATCATCTATTTCAAGTTCTTTATTTTTTGCTGCAGGTCCGCCAGGGATCACACTAGTCACTTTTACAAATTCTTTTTCCTGGCCCAATCTTGCACCGATACCCTCATACTTACCAGACATCTGCATATTAAAGTCCTCCTTGTCTTTGGGTGAAAAATAATTACTGTGAGGATCAAAATAACCAGTGATACTATTCAGGTAAGCTTCAAACCAAACTTTTTCATCCAATTTCTTTAACCGAAGGAAATAATCATCATAAGCTTCTTTTACTTTTTCCTGCGCTTCTTTTTGTACTTCGGCGAAAGTCTTTTTTGCCTTTAAGTCTTTATTGATATCCTGGGCATCCAGTTTCTCTGCGATCCTTGATTCGATTTCATATTGAATCAGCGAATTCCAGTAAAGTTTAAGATTGGCATCACTGGACGCATAGGTGAGTTTTTCAGGATCCAGTTCGATGGTTTGATTTTTCTTAAAATCAAACGATTTATTAATTGCCTCTTTGTAATATCCTTCCGCTTTAATCAATGCAGCTTTGAATTGATTTACCATGAGATAATGAAAATCCAGGTTACTCATTTTTACATCATCATCCAGTTTGTTTTCATATACTTTTAACTGATCAATATCGGATTGAGTAAAAAACCGTTTAGATCCATCAATCTCCTTGAGGTAAGATTTATAGATAGCCTGGGAAAACTTATCATCCAATGGCTGGGGTCGGAAGTGTCCTTGTTCCAACGCCTGCATCACGGTATGTAAAATCACAGACTCTTTGGATCCATCAGAACCCGGGTCATGTTTTTTATTAATATTATAAAAGTATAGTAATGAAACTATACCGAAAGCAAACAATGATCCTCTCATAAGCCATTTAATAAATGTAGTCATGTATTAACCTAAAAAATTGAGAAATAGTGCCTTAATGAAATGCTAAAGTCATTAAAACGAAAGAATAAATATACCAGAAATCAAGAAGACTTTTAACCGAAGAAAGAAATTAACGAAACAGTAACTTGAAGCATAAAAATTGAATTCAATTTTGACATGGCTATTAATAAATGATCTTGAATTGAAGTCTAAATGATCCCCATTAAACTGAATCATTAAAGAAGTTATGCATTAAAAGAATAGCTTTAGGCCTAAGTCATGATACCAGCAAAACATCGCTATTTTATAGTCAATAAACCTTACGCCATGGTCTCTCAGTTTGTAAGCCCCCATTCCGTGAGATTACTTGCCGACCTGGATTTCGATTTTCCTGAAGGTATACATGCTATTGGAAGACTGGATAATGAATCCGAAGGGTTATTGATCCTCACTACCAATAAAAAAGTAACGAAGCTGTTATTTGAAAGCAAAACGGCACATCAAAGAACGTACCTGGTGCAAGTCAGTCATTCTGTTTCCGAAGAAAATCTGAATCAACTGAGTTCAGGAATATTTATAAAAATAAAATCAGGTGAGCAATATTTAACCAAACCTTGTACCGTTTCGATTCTGGTTAGTCCAGAATCTTTATGTTTTCTGGAAGAACGAATAGTTGCATATCCGCCTTTTACCTGGATACGAATAACGCTTACAGAAGGAAAATATCACCAGGTAAGAAAAATGATTACAGCCATTGGAAAAAAATGTAAACGGCTGGTGAGGATAAGTATTGAAAATCTGGAACTAGGTGACCTTAAGCCGGGTGAAGTCCTGGAAATTTCTGAATCAGCGTTTTTTAAAATGCTAAGGATTTCAAATTGATACTCGTATTACCTGATTTCAAATATTTTCAGAATATAATCAATACATCGGGACATAAACGATACATTTTTCCTGAAAATATTCTTCTTTAAATTGGCTGCTGATCTTGAATATTTCATGAGGCATCTTTTGAATGGCTTGTCCATCTTCCCTTAATGGATATCCTTTATAAGCTATCAAACCATTAGGTCTTGCATTCTGATTCTTTGTTTTAATATGTTTGCGGGTTAACCGGATGAGATCCCCTAAACCTGCAACGGCTCTAGCTGTCACATAATCAAATTGAGCATCAAGATCTTCTATCCGCATCGAATCAGCCTGAACATTGGTCAGATTAAATTGCTCGATAGCCGCTTTTACTACTTTTATTTTTTTACCTGTGCCATCAATTAAATAAAACATGATTTCAGGATAAAATATCGCCAGCGGAATGCCGGGAAATCCTCCACCTGTACCAAGGTCGAGTATGGATGTACCGGGTTTAAAGTTCATAAATTTGGCTAAAGTCAGACTATGTAAGACATGATGCAACATGAACTGATCCATGTCTTTTCTAGATATTAGATTGATCTTCTCATTCCAGTCTTTGTAGAAAGTTTCCAGAGCTGATAATGTATTCAGTTGCTCAGATGACAGCGTTGGAAAATAAGAAGAAATTAAAGTAGTGTTCATTGATGTAGCCCTTTAACCTCTGGCAATATGACTAATTCCGAAATCTTTACCGGCGAAAATATTTTTAAATAAAAGATCAAATCTGCTGATAAGCTTTGATCCATGCATTAGCCATTAATCTCGCACCAGCCAGAGACGGATGCACACCATCGGGACACCAATAAGCTGCCCCTCCTTTACTCAATACTCCATCAAAGAGGCTTTGATAGGGAACCCATTGACTATTAAATTCTTTGGCTACTTTGCGACACGCTGCCTGGTAATCTGGAAAATCGCTTACCCATTTGGAATCCCCGACTGCAGTACCTCCTTTAACTACAAATGGTTCACCCATGATGATTTTTACCTGTGGCAATGCTTCCTTAGTCCTTTTTAATAAAGCTCTAAGATCGTTTTCGTACACTATAACAGTACCGTTGTATCCACCGTTGAGTGTATGCCAGAAATCATTTACTCCAATGAGTAAACTAAGGACATCCGGTTTTAACTGTAAAGCGTCATCATCCCAACGTGCAGCGAGTTGGAATACTTTATGACCAGATACACCTCTATTATAAATTCTCAAATGCCGGTCAGGGTATTGTTCAAGTATAGATGCTCCTGCCATATGTACATAGCCAGTACCTAATCCGGCCGCATTATTCGCATAATACTGAGCCTTGTCCCTTCCGGAATCGGTGATCGAATCACCCTGGAATAAGATAGTAGTATTATCTTCTTTAATATAATCAAAACCCGAAAGGGAGGTCGCCAGAGTGCCTAATACACCGGTTTTTAAAAATGTCCTTTTATCCATATGAATGCACAAATTAAGAAGAATTGAGAAATTAAAGTCGTCATTAAGTGCCTATAAAAATGAATTCAAAAAATGGAATTCTGTGTTGAAGGCAATGTCAATGTATGATCTATAAGTTTCAATGGAAGAGCAATCAACGAATAGGCCCAGCTATAACTCTAATGCAATCATCTTTAAAGTAAATCGTACTTATTTTTTGAATTCAATATCACCTTTCCAAACCTGCATTGGATTCTGTGCCCCTCCAAAAACATAAATTCGATCATGCCATCTTGTACTCGCAAACCGGTCAGTCCAAAAAGGACAAGATCCTAAGGATTCCCATTTGTCTAACGCAATATTATATTTTTCCATCGGGGAATTGGCTTCCTGTATTTTCCCTCCAAAGGTGAGAATATAATCCCCTGCCAAAACTCCTCCAAAATTGCCTCTGGACTTTAGGATATCCTTTTTAAATCCAAATTCTTTAAGGGCATGATTAATATAAAATGTCCCAATTTTTGAATCAACACCAAATCCGCCGATTATATACAATACATCATGATAGGTGACCCCGATATTTCCTGATCTCCCTGAATTAAGTTTAGCCTGAGATTTCCAGGTTCTAGATGGCTCATCATATTGAAGCACATCAAGACAATTGGAATACGATTGATCATTTGTCCCACATATTCCAAAACTGACATATAACATTCCGTTTTGCACGCTGAGTGTCAGTCTCGAGCGTGGATTAGGAAGCTGACTCATTGATTTCCATACCTGATCTTTGAGGTCATAATAGTCCACCCGACGGCTATAACGGGAAGAGTCATCTGTCCCGCCTGCCACGACTATTTTATCCTGCCAAATCACAACTCCGGTTTCAGTGCGGGGTCCAGGCAATCCGGCCAGATCAATCCAGGTATAATCTGCAGGATTGTATTTCATCAATCGGGCTTCTTTACCTGAGATTACATAGATCATATCATTATAGGTGACTGCTGACCCATTAATGATCTCGTGTTTAGCAGGTACATCTTTGCTCCATGAAATATTGACAGGTTCTTTTTCTTTTTGAGGAGAAGCTGCGGACTTACAAGATGAAATGAAGTTTACTATCACCAGGCTAAGGATTATCAATCGAATCATGGGCCAAAGGTAAAAACTTCAGCTTAAATTTATATTAAATAAAAATATAATATGTTTTTGCTTCCTTTACTTTAATTTTGAGCCATGTCGACCCTGATTCATACAGAAGGTATCGTAATCAAAACGATTAAATACGGTGAGACCAGCATCATCTCGCACATCCTCACCCGTACACTGGGATTACAATCTTTTATTATGGGTGGGGTCACGAGCGGAAACAATAAATCAGGTCTATTTCAAATTATGAATCAATTGGACCTCATTGTATATTTTCAGGATCACCGGCCTATCCATAGAATAAAAGAAGTCCGGTATGCAAAAATCTACCAGGCTTTACCCTTTGAGATACACCGCACCGCAGTTGGGGTTTTTATGTTAGAGTTATTGCGTAAATGTATTCAAACCAATGACTTTGATCATAAATTATATGATTGGATTAAAAATTGTTTGGACCACAGTGATGAACCAGAGCTTTCAGTAACCTGGATGCCACTTCATTTTATCCTTGGATTGGCGAGACATCTTGGATTCCAGCCATTAAATAATTATGAAACACAAAGGCCCTACTTTGATCTTCGGGAAGGAAGGTTTATGGAAGGCATACCATTTCATCGGGATTACCTGGAGTTGGAAAGTGCCGAGTTATTACATCAATTAATTTCATCAGAAGAAATATCTTTTACCTTATCCATAAAAGCTTCAAGGCAGTCACGAAAAGAATTATTACATGGGTTGCTTGATTATTATCGATTCCATCTCGATCATTTCAAAGGTCTTGATTCACCCCTTATTCTTGAAGAAATACTAACCCCCTGAGATACTAAAAACATTCATTTTCCTTTTAATTCTATACATGAAAATCAACTTTCCTGAAAAAATTAAATCGTTTTTTAACTCCATCTTTCTAAATACCAGTACAGGAAATAAAATTTTAAGAATTTCTTCATTGATAGGATTGTTTTTCTTAACAATGATATTTTTATTTACATTCTTTACCAGAATAGGTTTGTTCGGTTCGTTACCTTCTACACTGGTAATTAAAGGAATAAAAAACCCAATCTCTTCTGTATTATTGGATGATAACGGAAAACTCCTTGGGAAATATTTTATTGAAAACCGTACCAATGTAAATTTCAATTCGATTTCACCGAATATCGTCCAGGCTTTAATAGCGACTGAAGACCAGCGATTTTATAAACACCATGGTATAGACATGATGAGTTGGGGAAGAGTGCTGATCAAATCGATTTTACTTTCCCATGAATCCTCCGGAGGTGGAAGTACGATCAGTCAGCAATTGGCAAAAAACCTGTTTCCCCGCAAAGATTTCTGGATTTTTTCTACACCGATTAATAAGATCAGGGAAATGTTAATCGCAAAGCGATTGGAGCGAATCTACAATAAAGAAGAAATCCTGACCTGGTACCTCAATACTGTACCTTTTGGCAATAGCATATTTGGTATTGATGTCGCCTGTAAACAACTTTTCAATAAAGAACCGGATGATATCAATCTCCAGGAAGCGGGTGTATTGATCGGCATGCTCAAAGCTACCGGGGTATACAGTCCTCTTCGCAATGAAGAAAAAGCTACTGTAAGACGCAATATTGTATTGAAACAAATGGTCCGGAATAAATTTATCGATAAACAGGAATATGATTCCATAATCAAATTACCCATCAAATTAAATTATAATAAAGAAGGCCACACAGAAGGTATAGCCACCTATATCCGGGAACAAATCCGACTTGACATCACCAAAGTACTAAAAGATTACCCACAGGTAGATGGTAAACCTTACAATCTGTATACTGATGGACTTAAGATTTATACTACGCTTGATGCTCAAATGCAAAAACTTGCTGAAGCAGCGGTTCATGAACGAATGACCAAACTGCAGGATGATTTTGATAAACACTGGAAGAAAAAAGATCCATGGGAAGAGTCGTCCTTGTTGTCTGATCAGGTACCGAAAACGGAACGATACATCTCTATGAAAAAAGAAGGTATGTCTGATGTAGTCATTGAATCTTCTTTCAAACAAAAGATCCCAATGAATATTTTTACGCATAGGGGGATGAGAGATACGATGATGAGCCCTCTTGATTCACTCAGGTATTATCTAAAGTTGCTCAATACCGGATTGGTGGCCATGGATCAAACAAATGGTAAAATCAAAGCATGGGTGGGAGGAATAGACTATGCCCATTTTAAATATGACCATGTAAAATCTAAAAGACAGGTAGGCTCTACATTCAAGCCCATTGTCATGGCTACTGCACTGACAGAAGGATTCACGCCCTGTGATTATTTTGCAAATGATCGAATCGTTTTTTCAGAGTTTGAAAACTGGGAGCCTCACAATTCAGATGAAAAATATGGTGGTTTTTATTCTATGGAAGGTACTTTGGTTCATTCAGTCAATTGTGCTGCCGTGGATGCCATCATTCAAATAGGGTCAGCGAAAGTAGTGAGCCTGGCTAAAAAACTAGGTATTCAATCCAATCTTCCGTCCGTACCTTCCTTAGCTCTTGGTACAGCTGATATTTCTTTGATCGAAATGGTTACAGCCTTCAGCGTATTTGCAAATCACGGCAAGAAAAACGAGCCTTATTATTTGAAGCGAATCGAAAACAACAAAGGAGAATTGATAGTTAATTTTGAGAAAGATCGACCTGAATCGGTAGAAGTTATATCTGATCTTCAAGCATCCCTTATGACTCAGATGCTTAAATCAGTAGCTGAATCCGGTACAGCCCGTAGTCTTAAAACGTCTTATTCTATCGGATCAGAAATAGCTGCCAAAACGGGAACTACTCAAAATCAAAGTGATGGTTGGCTGATTGGTTTTACTCCAAAACTCACGATAGGATCATGGGTCGGAGGTGAAATGCCGCAGATCCGGTTCAGGTCATTAGATTTAGGTCAGGGATCCTATATGGCATTGCCTATTTGCGGAAATTTTCTTCAAAAAGTTAATGCAAATAAATCATTGAAAAAATTTCAGGGAGGGACCTTCCCTGCACTATCTGATGAAGCGGTAAGTCTTATGGGTTGTCCTTATTTTTTAGAAGATGCTCCTGATCCTGATCGCATTGCTGATGACATGCCCAGGAATGACAGTTCATTTTTAACATCTATATTCCGTTCCAAAGCAGATACGGTCTCCAGCATTAAACATCGGAAAAGAGATCGGAACAAAGATGACCGGGGAGGTATAGGAGGTTTTTTTGAAAGGCTGTTTAAGAAGAAAGATAAAAGAGACACTACAACAGAGGAGAATCGTAATTTTTAAGCTGTTATTCCTTCGTTTTCATTCCTGAATAAAGCTGAATTTAGTAAAGGATAATCCCTTCGATCACAATCATAAATCTTTGTATTTTGGACCAGAAATCACAAACCCCTTCTCGAAATGCAACCATTGAAAAAGGCCTTTCCATATTTAATTTCGTGTGTGCTTTTAGTTGCAATAAACGGATATTTTTTTCGATCCCAGTTAATTGGTAAAAAGGTAGCCGCACCGGATGAGATCAGTTATATGGGTGCTTCCTCCGAAGTCAGCCAATCTCAATTTATTACTGAAACACATACACAAAGTTTTTGGACTAATTCCATGTTTTCTGGTATGCCCACCTACCAGATTGATAAATTGCCACTGGGGTGGACGCCTTTGGAATTGTTGAGATCAGGTCTCGGATTATTCATGAGTCCTATGCTTTCCTATTTTATTGCGATGTCATTGGTGTGTTTTTTATGTCTACTTCTGATGGGCATATCTCCCTATGTTTCGGCATTGGGAGCATTTGCATTCACATTTACTTCTGGTCATTTCATTCTGGTCACTAACGGGCATTACACCAAACTTGACTCACTGGTTTATATTCCCATGTTATTAGCAGGCATACAGTTATTATTTAAAGGTAGATCACTGATAGGGTTTCTGGTATTTACTACAGGTATGATATTTAATCTCCAGGCAAACCATATCCAGATGACCTATTATATTTTTTTAGCCCTGGCCATATTTGTCATTATAGAGTTTATAAAAAGTATTCAATCCAAAAATATAAAGCTATTTTTATGGCCAGCCTTATTTCTGGGTGTGGGTATGACGATCGCCATATCCACTAATATTGCACAGTTGTATACAACCCGTGATTATGCCGAAGAGACGATTCGTGGTAAAAGGATCCTGAGTACTGCGCTGGATAAAGTGCCCAATGCTTCCGGATTAAGTTGGAATTTTGCTTCCGAATATAGCAATGGGTATCTGGATTTGATGTCAATGATCGTTCCGGGATTTGTAGGAGGATCCATGAGGGAAAAAACTTCTATTCATTCTGCAATTGCTGAAGATTTTGACAAAAACAACAAAAAGGTAAGTGATCCATTCTTAATTCCGTTATACTGGGGATCCTTGCCTTCCTCTTCAGGACCTAACTACATAGGTATCATTAGTTTTATCCTGTTCTGCATTGGTTTGGTATACGTTAAGGGCAGTTTTAAATACTGGGCTCTTGCTGCATTTTTGTTCCTTGTTTTGCAATCATTAGGGAGTCATTTTTTCCTCAATCGCTTTTTATTTAATTATCTCCCATACTATAATAAATTCCGAAGTCCGGATTCTGTTTTAATGGTTGCTATAACGATCGTTCCCTGGTTTGGTTTTTATGCCTTATATCAAATCCTTCAGTCTAAATGGAAAGAAAAAGAAATTAAACAGCTTTTAAAAAAGTCTGCTATCCCGGTGATCCTTTTTATTGCGGTCATCACGATCATAGGTTCTTTTGCTTTTGATTTTACAAGAGCAGACGACAAAACCTTCTGGCCCAATGTAAGTGCATTGGTAGATACCAGGATATCTCACATGTTTAAAGATTCCCTGAGGAGTATTGCCCTGGGATTAGCTTTAATAGTATCCTTATATTATACGTTAATAAACAAATTGAGCAGGAATTATTTTTATGGTATGCTTGCCGTCCTTTTAATCTTTGATCTGCTGCCAATTGCCCGAAGATGTTTACCTGAGCAGGAATATAAAAAAGCAGAGGAAGTAGCCGAGACGATATCCAAATCAACAGGTGACCTGAACATTCTCAATGACAGAGATCTGCACTATAGGGTAATGGACAAAGCCAATAATACTTTTAATGATGCCTATACATCATTATACCATAGATCTATTGGGGGATATCATCCAGCTAAACTTCGCCGGTATCAGGATCTTATTGACGGTTATTTAAACCAGGGTCACCAGGGAGTCATCAATATGTTGAATGCCAAATACATCATCAATCGTGATGGTAAAGTAACTATTAATGCTACGGCAGGAGGCAATGCGTGGTTTGCCGATACTATATGGTCAGCAAGCACACCGGATGAGGAATTTTTAACCTTAAAAAAAATAAATCCAAGCCGCTCTGCAGTTATTTTAAATAATGAATTTCCCGGCTACCTTGGACAATCAAAATTTAATCCAAATGGAGTTATTAATTTAATAGAATATCATCCTGATGAGCTCATTTATAAGTACAAAACCTCTTCTCCACAGCTGGCTGTCTTTTCTGAAATATGGTATGGACCAAATAAGGGATGGCATGCATACATTGATAACAAAGAAGTGCCGCATATCCGGGTTAATTATGTCCTCAGAGCTTTAAAAATCCCCGAAGGTGAACATACTATTGATTTCAAATTTTATCCGGATAAGGTGTGGGCTGCCATTAAAATCAATAGAATAATTCTATGGGCATTTTTTATTTTTCTTCTTGGAGGAGTTCTATATTTATTTAAAGATCAATTTTTAAAATCAAACCCCCAATCAACCACTATTCCAATCAAAAAGTAAAAGATTCAATCTCATATCTAATAACCCTTTGTGAATAATCTTGCATCAGTTTCCGTGATATTGGCCAGTAGGGACAGGCCGGCATACCTTGCTGATGCATTGGATTCCCTGATGCCTCAACGAAAATATATCAAGGAGATTCTCATTTTTGATAAAAGTAATTTTCCTGAAAACGTTGCCAGGATAGAATCCATTGCCAATAAATACGAGGCAACCTTGTTTAAAAGAGATAGCATGAATAATGTTACCATGCTCAGAAATGAAGGCCTTGCCATGGCTTCAGGTGAATTTATGTGTTTCCTGGATGACGATGATTATTTATTACCTAATTTTATGGAGAGCCAGTTATCTCATCTTCAACATGGAGCTTCTCTGGTATTTTGTAATTACATAACGGTACGGTATCCACAACACCCGATACAACCGGATCAGATCGTACACCAGTACAAATCATTGATTGGTGCAAGAACCTGGACCGCCGCCCTCGCCTTCATCCACGGCCCTCTAGCCGCTCAAAACAATGCCTTTGCATTTATTTCGGCATTTGTACCTATCATTCATGGCGCTGTCATCCGGAAAGATGCCATTGATAAAATCCGATTTTCAGAACAGATGGTTTTTTGTGAAGACCTTCATTTTTGGATCCTTTTTTATAAGAATAATCTGAGCATGGCTTTTAACAAATCGGTTCTTGCTATATACCGTATTCATGAAAGTAACTTTTCATCTTACTTTTCAATCAAACACAATTTTGATTTTTATTATTCCCTCAAAAATGAAAATGCAGTTACCGGAAAAATAAATTTATTCTTGCTTAAATTAAAATTATTGAAGTTTAGCGGCTGGGGCGCCCGGCTTCCCCGTGGGGAGAAAATTCCATTTTGGCTTGATTTATTTAAGTATTTTTATTTATTTCCGGTTGTGTTAATCGTGATCCCCTATTTTATTACATTGAAATATCAAAATCATATTTCTAGAAAGCACCGGGTATTTACTTCATGACCATTAAATATATATTTTGGAACGATGATACGGGATATGGGATTTCTGCAAAGCAGATCATCAAAGCCTTACAGCATTCTGGAACCATTGTATTACCCGTCGGCCTGGAACATAATTCAAAAAGCTCTTCCGAATACCAGATTCCAAAATCATTTCTAAATAATGATCCCTATGATATAGTATTCATACATAGTGCCCCATATTACATCACACGGTTACTGGAGCCTAATAAGCTCAACATCGCATATTGTACCTGGGAGACTTCTGTATTGCCCAGGATGTGGGTAGATACCCTTAATAAGTGCGATGCCATATTCGTACCATCTCAATTTAATAAAAATTGTTTCGAGTCAAGTGGTGTCACGAGGCCCATTCTGTTGCTACCTCATATTTCTGAATTTTCAGGGATTTCAAAGAACGAACATTCTAATCTTACTAAACAAGAAAATACATATACTTTTTATACGATTGGTATGTGGACGAACCGGAAAAACAACATGGCTTTAATCCATGCTTTCAGGAAAGCTTTTGAAAAAAATTCAAATGTCCGATTGGTTATTAAAACAAGTAGTAAGGATTATACCGTTCCAGCTTCAAAGATTATGCGTAAACTGGGCTTTTCGTTTTACAATTTTTTAAAAAAGAGCCGGGCTTTAAGAATCCTTTTGAAAAATGATCCCAGGATTACTCTTTATTCAGATAATTGGAAAGCTGACCAAATTGCAAACCTTCACCAACAAAGCGATTGTTATATTTCATTATGTAAAAGTGAGGGATGGGGCATGGGAGCGTATGAAGCTGCCTGGTTTGGGAATCCAGTGGTAATTACAGGCTATGGTGGACAATTAGACTTTTTACCAGGTGACTTAGCCACACTTTTGCCTTACACCTTGGAAAAAATAAATGAAAAAGTTTGGACTGAATATAATTCCGATGGACAGAAATGGGCTGAGCCCGATATCCAATCTTCCATTGAACTGATGCAACAGATCGTGGAACATCAAGATGATTATAAATTAAAAGGACAATTATTGAGGACTCATGTGCAAGTGCATTTTAATGAAAAACAAATCATAGGTACTTTTATTCAAAATCTTGAACAAGTCAGATCGATTAAATAACATCATTCTATTTACTAAAGACAAACCAGCTTTGGAGGGTCCAGGTAAATCGATCAGGCTTATGAATTGGCTAGCTCACCTTTCTCATAAGTATGTAAAAATCTATTGTATTTATTTTCATCCTGAAACCAAATCAGATCCTGAAACAAACAGAAATTATCCATCCAATGTTGAATTCATTCCGATTCAACTGATACGCACTAATTTCTGGACAACGCTCTGGAGACGGGTAGTACCATTCAATCGGGATCGATATAGTCTCTTCTGGTATATGGATATCACCCCATCAGGCCAGGACGTTATTTCAAAACTGCTTAATCAGAATCCCGATCTCTTGTTTTTCAGGTTATATCTATATCCCGTATTAAGACTATTCTTTGACCGGATGTCCAAACAAAGTAAAGTTTTCCTGGATATCGATGATGTGGAGAGCGATCTATTCAGAAAAATACTACGTGCGCAATGGACCCAGGGTTATTATAAAGAATGTTTAATCACCCGGTTAGGGTATCATTATATGGAATACTATGAAAAATCAATTCATGCCATCATTGATACTTTATATTTTGCTAATCCGGCGGATCAGCAAAGTCTGATTACACTCTATCCATCCATGAATGTACAATGCTTCCAAAATAAAGTAATTCAACAACCCTTGCCCGCCATTCAAAAAGATGGCAGTGTAAATATATTATTTTGCGGTGCCCTTAATTATTTCCCTAATGTGGATGCTATTCATTTCCTTGTTAAAGAGATCTGGCCAACTATTTTAAATGAAATACCACTGGCCCGATTGACTATTGCCGGCAGTCAGCCGGGAAATAATACCATGAGGCTGTTAGCATCATCACCATCGACCAGTTTAATAAGTGATCCTTTGTCTATGAAAGAAATCTTTACGAACGCAACAGTCCTTATAGTGCCCTTGCGGATCGGGGGAGGTACCAGAATAAAAATATTACAGGCTTTTTCTTATGGAATTCCAGTAGTATCGACTTCGGTTGGAGTGTCAGGGATCCAGGCGATTCCCGATGAGCATGCAATCATTAAAGATGAAGGTGCTGCAATAGCCGAGGCTACCATTGAACTACTGCATAATGCTTCGCTCAGGAACCGACTTGCATCAAATGCCTATGGATTGTTTGAAGACCAGTATTCTTTTGAATTAAATGTATAGTGTCGGAATAATTAAACTTGAGATACCGTGTTCTATCTATGAATTTATGAATATTCATATAAAACAATGATGATTGGACGATTTTTGCAAAACATATTCCTGTGGGCTTTTCTAAAAGTGACGCCCAAACACACCTTTCTAAAACCACTATTTGAAAAATACAAGACGTATGGAATTTATCCGGATTTAGTCAAAATATTTGAAAGACTAAATCAGTTGGAAGAAAACCAATTAAAATTTTCAGAGTATCTCCAGGCCCAAAGTGAGACTCTGAAATTTCCAATCAATAAATTTTATCGTCCATTGGTATCCATCATAATGCCTCTGTATGATTCAAATGCGAACCTGTTGAATAAAGCCTTACATTCCATTTTTCACCAAACGTATGATTATTTAGAATTGATCCTGATACATCATAATCTGAGCGGTGAAGTGCATGAGATTATAAATAGGATAAATGACAAAAGGATAATACTGGTTCCCTCGGATGACTATGGTGCAGCTTATCAACGAAATAAAGGGTTAGACTTCACGATAATGTTGACTGAACGGTCTCCAGATCGAAATCATGCAAATCAGGTATTTCTCCTGGAGGCCACATCGTACTGATAGACTCAGGATGATAAAATGTAACTGTCATACTTCGTCGTGAAGATGTACATTCCGTGCTAACCGGATCTACAGCATGCCAGGAATGGTTGGACCTGACGATCAATACTGAATTGCCTGTCACCGGAGAGATTTTATTTTTTACATCTTGATATGAACTGGAAGATAAAATTGAAAGACAACCACCCAGGCTATCATCCCAGGTCTCGTTAAAATAAAATACATGGGTGACAATTTTTGTTTTTAAATCTACATGGGGTCCCATCCAGGTACCTGGACTGTAATGAAATATATTTGCCTCCATCGGTGCAGACATAAGATCCAAACCGCACAATTCACTTAGGGCTTTTCTATAGTCATAAGAAAGTAAATCCCTGACTAATGTCAACCAGGTTTCATCTAAACTTTTTGCAAAAGAGGCTTCTGGTTGACCCATGCCCACCAATGACCGGCATTCGTATACATAACTTTTTTCGCCATCATATCCATTGACCGATTTAAAATGATCTTTCGGATAAGACCTCGATAATTTTACACTATTTTCCGGAGAAAACAAATGATCCAGGAATGCCCAATGATAAGGTTCAGTTTCCAGTTTTCCAAGTTTAATGGAATCAAATAAGATCATAAGATTGATTTTAATGTATAAATATGTTCATCTAATCTATGTAAATCATTTGCGATGAGATCTGAAAAATCCATACTGGGAGCCTGATCAAACAAAGTCATCATTTCTGCAATGGTTTTGAATCCATAGTCCACCAAACCGCGATCTTCTAAAAAATAATGGGTTTTTTCAGACAAATTTGCCAATAGAAACTGGACGTTATGCTTATACGCAAAAATTGCTCCATGCAAAGAAAAGGAAATCATATATGTCAACTTGCCTATGCATGTAAATACATCCAATGGATCCAAATTAGGCATGAGCACGCAACCTTTACCTATTCTATTCGCTATGGGCTGGAACTGTTCAAAATCATTTCTATAAATGGTAATCGGGATTAAAAAGAGTTCATATCCCAACTTTATTTTTCCTTTACACCAGGAAATAAAAATACTCATATCCTGATCCGAAAGAAACTCCGGGAATAAATGAATCCCGATAGAGGGCCCTCTGAATTTGAATTGAAAGCCCGGGTTACCTTCCAGTAACATGGAGGTACAGGGAACAACGAATACATTTTTTATCTGTGCTATTTTAGCGCGGTCACCATGACTTCTTACGCTGACATATTTGTATTCATTTAGGAAATCCAGGTCGTCCGGTGCTCCGAGGATTCCCATTGCATTTAGAATATGATTACCCTTGATTCTAAACCTTTGATATTGGGGTTCAAATGGAAATTCACGTAATAATAATCCTCCCCCTATTATAATGGTTTCAAAAGAAGACAAATCCGAAGTTTCGGAAACTTCTTCAAAGGATTTTCCCAATTGTTTTAATATTTTCTTTACACTAAGTCCAATAGCATTATCACCTGTATTACCGGAAAAATTGTCATATGAAATACCTATACTCATTTAACTCAATATTTTTTTAATGCAATCCTCTTGAAGGGCAATCCATGGCGCATGAACCGCTAATGGCTTTTCATAATAAATCTGTTCAACGCTGAATCTCTTTTGTACTTGAAAAGAAGGCAAAACACCACTCAATTCATAAAAGGCATTCGCAAAATAAATATCCTCTGGTACGTCAGGATTATAGGGAATTTTTTCAAGGATTTGAATCATTTTATCTCTGTTTCTTAAGGAAAATCCCCCATTGCCGATATTTAACGGAATTGAAAATAAATCCCTATTGTGTTTTGACCATGGTGCACCAATATAGTCGTATTTTAAATATGAATTGATGCCCGATCTGAGCATAAACGAATCAGTCTGAAAAATCAAAACGTGTTCAGGCATAGATCTCCAAAACTGAGTCGATGTAATTAACTGGTTATACTCCTGGAGTCCAAAATCATCCGGTATTTCAATCTTTTTTGTCAATGGAAGGCCTTCCAGATATTTGTCGTTGATTATGGAATGATATACGATGACCGGCCATTGGGTAAAATACATGATATTACAAATCGTCCACCGGAGCATCGGTTCATCTCTGGATTCTACGATCACAGCTACCCTATCTTTATAATCTTTAATCTGGTAAGGCATTAGATCATATCTGTAGCGGGCATAGTATTCTCGAAAATGTAATTTGCTAAACATACAGAAAGGGGTCTGGGCAAGGGTTGGCTGCAAATATAAGGTTCTCGATTGTTAAAGCTCCGGTTTACTCTGGTTCGTTATAGTTTTGACAGTTTTTGTATAAGACCGGTTATATTTTCTCGCTTACTACTCCTGGATCAACGCTATCCTTCCTTATCCATCAGGTAATTTTAAGATTGGCAGACCTGACTTTCCTGAAGTATTATTTTCTATTTTTACACCGGAATGATTGAACTGAAATTACAATCTTTAATACCCATGCTAGCTGGCATTTGAATCAGTATTCTATTTGCCAAACATCATGAGTCAAAAAGATGAACAAGATTGGTCCATAATCATAAGTGCCAAAACAAATTTATTTGATTGGAATTTAAAAGAATTATGGCAATATAAAGACCTGATTTATA
>JBDTUE010000019.1:0-35642 GCA_040007895.1 Saprospiraceae bacterium
TGTTTCACGAATTCAATAGTGATCTGACTCATGAACTTACCCTTAATTAAATTTCGTTGCAAGATTAATTCTAACTACTTTTGCGACGCGATTTAAAATCAAATGTATGGAAGCAACTAAAAAAGATAGTCCCCGTTTAATGTGGATTTATACTCTGATTTCCCTGGCTGTAATGTTAACGTTTCTTGCGTTTAAACCAGAATGGTTTTGGGTTGCTTTACCGTTTTTTGGTACTTACCTGGTGAAGGCATTCGGCGTCATTTAACCCATCAGGATTTTTCGAATAGCCACCAAAGTGGTTTCCTTATTTTTTCTACTTTATAGTTATCTCCAATATCTTTTTGAATATATTCTATTGCTTCGTCAATGGAATCTGTAATCTTGAAAAGATGTTTGTCTTCCGGTGAGATCGTCTTCTGATCAGCCATATGTTCAATGAACTCAAATAGTTTAGCCCAGTATTCTTTGCCAATTAAAACCACAGGAAAATCATAAACAATATTGGTTTGCATCAATGTAAGGGTTTCAAATAATTCATCCAGAGTTCCAAAGCCTCCAGGCAATACTATAAATGCATACGAGTACTTCAATAATAAAGTCTTCCTTACAAAAAAGTAATTGATCGTTACCGATTTATGTACATACGGATTTGGACTTTGTTCAAACGGGAGCAGGACATTGATGCCAATAGATTTTCCACCGTGCTCAAAGGCACCTTTATTGACAGCTTCCATAATACCGGGTCCCCCACCAGTAACGGTTACAAACCCAAGATCAGCGATTCGTTTCCCGATCTCTATTCCAGTCTCATAATATAAATGACCCGGTTTGTACCTGGCTCCTCCAAAAACCGTAATCGCCGGTCCCATAAAGTGTAAAACCCGAAATCCTTTTATGAATTCAAAAAATACTTTTAATGCAAATAAAAACTCGAAGGATCTCGGTTTAGGTCCATCGAGATAAACGAATTCACCTAATGGAATGATTCTTTTATTTGGGTCCAAGATGCCGGTTTAAAAAATTTATATAAACGAATTGAAAAAATCAGGGTTTGTTTTTAACCGTAGGATACTTTATACCCAATTGCTCCAGGTATGTGTTGTATTTAGTCTCGTCATAATAATACTGTTTCATCAATGGACGGTACGTAGCCATGATTTCTTTATTGAGATAAATGGCGGGCTTATCATCTTTACCCACCATGGGTACATATTTTATTTCCATGCCTTGTTCTTTCTTAAAATAATCCCAGGCTTGTTTGGTAAGATCAGGATTGGTAATCATATCGATAAGGGTCATCGCTTCAACTTTTGCTCCTGCAATCACTCCTTTATGGGCAATAGGAGTTGCCATCGCAACAGCATTGGACCAATGATGTCCCTGCAGCCCCGGTATGTTAGATGGATAGGTTAAAGTGATCGTAGGTAATTTCCAGGATATATCCCCAATGTCATCTGATCCACCACTGGCAGGGCTGCCTTTAGGTCTTTCCAGGGTGTCCATGATCATAGAAAGACCATCTTTTACCGGTGCATTTACATTTTCCTGCAATGCTTTAGCGAGTTCCTGATCTTCATTGGACCAGGTTGGTAATCCCACTTTCAGGATATTCTGATACGTTGCTTCAGCAATAGGTTTATTAAAATGCCTGGGCCAAGCAGATCCAAGAATTTTTCTTTTAACAGTGGTTCCTGTCATCATAGCAGCCCCATCTGCAATACGATTTGCTTTTTCATACAAATTCATAATCTGTGGATAAGTGATGTGCCGGAGATAGTACCAAATAGAAGCTTTAGATGGGACTACATTAGGCTGATCTCCCCCATTGTTGATAATAGAATGGGAGCGTTGTAATGGATCCAGATGTTCTCTTTGATATTGCCAGCCAATACTCATTAATTCTACTGCATCAGCTGCACTGCGACCTCTCCATGGAGCAAACCCCGCATGTGCCGCTTCTCCTTCAAACTCATATTGAACGGAAATCAATCCCGAACCCGAAGGTTGCCCGTATGTAACTCCTAAATTGTCATCCACATGGGTAAAAATGCAAAGGTCTACTGAGTCAAAATATCCATCCCTGGTATAATAAGCCTTAGTACCTAACAATTCTTCTGCAACACCGGGCCATAAGATCAAAGTCCCACTTAATTTTTCCCGTTGCATGATTTCTTTTACTGCAAATACACTGAGGATATTGAGCGGCATGCCACTATTATGCCCTTCTCCATGACCTGGAGCGCCTTCAATGATAGGATCATGATAAGCCACACCAGGTTTCTGCGATGCTTTAGGGATACAATCCAGATCTGTTCCAATAGCAATTACGGGCTTACCACTTCCCCACTTTGCCCACCAGGCAGTAGGTACTCCTGAAATGCCCTTAGTGATCTGAAAACCATTTTTCTCCAATATATTACAGACATAATTTGAGGTTTCCATCTCCTGGAATCCCAGTTCGCCAAAACTAAATATTTTGTCAACCATGACCTGAGCTGTCTTTAGCTGGTCATTAATTTTTTTTACTACTTCATTCTTAAAAATATCTGCCTGTTTGGTTGTTACTTGTTTTTGGGCAAATACAAAATTAGAAGAGATAGAAAACACTATTATACTTAGAAGGAACTTCATGGTAAATAAATATATTTTAAACAAACTTAATTAAAAAAATCATGATCCCTTATCAGCTTCCAACTATTGCTTACTTTCGCACATTTAGTACCATATGCAAATCATCGATACACATCAGCATTTCTGGACATATCATCCGCAGCAATATGAATGGATTGATGATAAAATGGAAGCCCTGAGACAAGATTTTCATCCGGAACAACTCCATGAAATTTTTACTCAAAATGCAATCACGGGCTGTATTTCAGTGCAAGCCAGTTCGACGGAAGATGAGACAAAATCTTTATTAGACTACGCAAAAAAGTTTGATTTTATTAAAGGAGTTGTAGGTTGGGTGGATTTATGTTCTCCGCAGGTAAAGACCAGGTTGAATTTATTTAAAAAGCACTCCAAATTTAAAGGAGTACGTCACATCCTTCAAAGTGAGCCTGATGATTTTATGGAAAGACCTGAATTTTTAAAAGGATTAGCTCTCCTGGAAGATCTGGATCTTACCTATGATATAGTGATTTATCCTAAACATTTGTTTTCAGCATTTCAACTCGTAAAGAAATTTCCAAATCAAAGATTCATCATCGATCACCTTGCCAAACCTCATCTCAAAACCAAACAAATAGATCATTGGAGAGACCTGATGCAAAACTTCAGAGATCAACCCAACGTATATTGTAAAATATCGGGAATGGTCACAGAAGCAGATTGGAAAAACTGGCGATATCCTGATTTTACGCCGGTATTGGATACAATTACCGATGTATTCGGTCCTGACCGGATGATGTATGGTTCTGATTGGCCGGTTTGTTTATTAGCCGGTAGTTATAAAAACATATTGGATATCGTCAAAACCTATACGGCAGATTGGAATACGGAGGATAAGGAGAAAATATTTTATAAAAATGCCGTTCAATTTTATAAACTGGATGCATAATGGATTTAAATCTTAAAGACAAAGTATTCCTTATTACCGGTGGAGCAAAAGGTATAGGGAGGTCTATTGCACTTACCTTAGTTGCAGAAGGCGCATACCCTGTTATCGTTGATAAAGATGATGATGCAGGAATGATCATCACCAAAGAAATAAAAGAACTCGGGGGTAACTCCATCTTCATCAAAACCGATCTTACAGAATTTGATCAGTGTATGGATGCAGTTCATTTTGCTGTAGAGCATTTTGGAAGATTAGATGGTTTATTAAATAATGCTGGCATTAATGATAATGTAGGTTTGGAACATGGCAACCCTGAATTATTTGAAAACAGCCTTCAGAAAAATCTGATGCATTATTATAATATGGCTCATATGAGTCTTCCTTACCTCAAAAAATCAAAAGGGACTATTCTAAATACCAGTTCCAAAACTGCAATTACCGGCCAGGGCGGCACTTCGGGGTATGTAGCCGCTAAAGCTGGAATATTAGGTCTTACCCGCGATTGGGCTGTAGAATTATTGCCATATGGCATCAGGGTCAATGCTTTGATACCTGCAGAAGTATGGACTCCGCTTTACGAATGGTGGGTAGGGCAATTTCCGGATCCTACCGCAAAAAAAGAATTGATTGCTTCTAAAATTCCTTTTGAAAAAAGATTTACTCAACCACAGGAGATCGCTGATATGGCCGTATTCCTTCTGTCATCAAGAGCATCTCACATCACCGGTCAATATGTATTTGTAGATGGCGGGTACACTCATTTGGACAGGGCTCTGACCTAACGAATTGGTTTTACAAATTTATCCCCGATAACAAAGTTTATAGATTGATCCTAAACTATAGTAGGCCTCTTATTTTATAAACGGTGCTTACTTCGTATCTTGTCAACCTAAAATTTTATATCATTCAATGGCCAGATATTGTTTTGCTCTTGATCTTATTGATGATCCTGCTATCATTACAGAATATGAAAAATATCATGAAGCAGTTTGGCCGGATATCCTGCAAAGCCTGAAAGATGCCGGTATCACAGATATGGAAATTTACCGCGTACTCAACCGCCTGTTCATGATCATTGAAGGGAACGAATTATTTAGTTTTGAACGAAAAATGGTCATGGATAAAAACAATCCAAGGGTGCGGGAATGGGAGCAACTCATGTGGAAATATCAACAGGGATTACCAGGGTTGCCACCCGGAGAGAAATGGATGCCTGCAAAATTGGTATTTAAACTTTAATCCATGTTTGATTTAAAAAACAAGACCGTTGTAATCACGGGAGCAGGAAGTGGCATAGGTCAATCTATTGCTTTAATATTAGCCACCCAGGGGGCCAATGTGAAGATCTTTGACAATAATTTAGATGCAGCTAAATCTACCAGAGATTTAATCCACCAAAGCGATGGCTCATCTGAAGCTTTTGGTATTGATGTGACCGACCTGGAATCAATAAAATATGTGATTGATGAAATTGATTCAACCGCTCCAATTGATATTTTGATCAATAACGCCGGCATCGGACACATCGGGACAGCTGAAAACACTTCCATCGAAGATTTTGACAGAGTGTTTGCTATTAATGTAAAGGGATACTTCCATATGATTCAGGCAGTGATTCCTTACATGAAGAAAAGAAATCATGGGATGATCCTAAATATTGCATCTGTTGCTGGCACAGTCGGTATTTCAGATCGATTTGCTTATTCAGTATCCAAAGGGGCCGTTCTGGCCATGTCAAGGTCTGTAGCAAAAGATTTCATCCGCTATGGTATTCGTTGCAACAGTATCAGTCCCGGCAGAGTGCATACCCCATTTGTTGACGGATATATTGCTAAAAATTATCCAGGTAAAGAACAGGAAATCTTTAATCAATTATCCAAAACACAACCAATAGGAAGAATGGGTGAACCAGTGGAGATAGGACATCTCGCACTTTACTTATGTAGCGATGAAGCCTCATTTATTACCGGTACAGACTTCCCTATAGATGGAGGATTCATAACACTCAATTCTTAATCAAGCGGGAATGAGAACCAAATGACGAATGACGAATTTCGCGAATGACAAATAAAAATCAAAAGTGTGTGAATCAAAATAGGATGATTATATGGCTAGCATGTTACCTGTCAGAATCACTTATTAAAATTACAATGAACAGTATCTTGTTATTTTACAGATGCTCTTAAAAACGAAAATTTTAATTTTTATTATATGAAACTTATACGCTTCGGACCTGAAGACCTTGAAAAACCCGGACTTATCCTGGATGATGGCAGATATATTGATGTGAGTGATATCATACCAGATTACGATGAATCTTTTTTTGCATCCGGACAAATCGAAGAATTAAAATCATACGTGAAAGAGACAGATGATTTTATTGAAGTAGATCCTTCAGTGCGGTTAGGTCCACCTTTAGCCCGACCGTCCAAGTTGATTTGTATAGGATTGAATTATGCATTGCATGCTAAAGAAACCGGAGCAGAAATTCCTAAAGAGCCTGTGATTTTTTTTAAATCTACTACAGCTATTTGCGGGCCAGATGATGATATTTTAATACCGCCTGGTTCAGAGAAAACAGATTATGAAGTGGAGTTAGCATTTATAATAGGTAAAAAAGCATCGTATGTACCATTGGACAAAGCCAAAGATTATATTTTTGGTTATTGTCTCCATAATGATTACAGTGAACGTGCCTATCAGTTAGAACGCGGAGGGCAATGGGTGAAAGGAAAAAGTTGTGATCATTTTGCACCACTTGGCCCATATATTCTGACCGCTGATCGTCTATCCGAACCTCAAAATTTAAGGCTTTGGACTAAATTAAATGGAGACATAGTCCAGGATTCCAATACTTCAGATATGGTCTATGATGTAAATTTTCTGGTTCATTATATCAGCCAATTCATGACCCTCTTACCAGGTGATATTATTAGCACAGGAACGCCTTTCGGAGTAGGTTTAGGTAGATCGCCACAACGCTTTGTACATCAAGGAGATGTGATTGAAATTGGCATTGATCTTTTAGGCACTTCCAGGCAGAAAGCAAAGAATGTCGTATTATTGTCCTAAGAATCGTGTGTGTTTGCACCCTAATTACACGACTATTTAGCGTATGGCAGTTCTTATTATAGCTTTATTGATATTGTTGATGGCTTTTTTTTCCATGGCGGAAATTGCCATGATTTCTGCAAGAAAAAGCAGGCTTGAGGCAGCAGCAAAAAGAGGGGAATCCAACGCTAAAGTAGCTCTGGAAACAGCGACTTCACCCAATCGTTTTTTATCAACAATACAAATTGGAGTTACCCTTATAAACCTTTTACTTGGTATTTATGGTGAAGAAAATTTTACAGAGGGGATAGAGACCTGGATGAATAAGTTTGCACTTACATTACCCTATTCACATTCCTTAGCAGTTGCCGTTGTAGTTATAGCAGTAACGTTTTTTACTTTAATATTTGGGGAATCAATTCCTAAAAGAATTGGTTTAATGTATCCTGAAAAAATTGCCAAATGGATTGCCAAGCCAATGAAATCATTGACAATTCTTACGGGGCCGTTTGTATGGCTACTCACACATACAGGAGATCTGTTTCTGAAATTTTTTCAACTCAAGTCCTCACCGGATAATAAAGTAACAGAAGAAGAAATAAAACAAATCATACAGGAAGGCACTGAAGATGGTGAAGTCCAGGAAATAGAACAAGACATCGTAGAGCGGGTATTTCATCTAGGTGACCGGAAGATAGCTTCCCTGATGACGCACAGGAACGATATTACTTTTCTGGATATCAATTATTCTTCTGAATTGGTTCGGAAAACAGTAAGCAATGAACTGCATTCAGTGTACCCTGTCATGGATGGAGACCGGGACAATGTAAGAGGTGTGGTTTTTTTAAAAGATTTGTTTACGCATATTGACGACGATCATTTTAAGCTCGGGGACTACATTAAAGACCCCAAGTATATGATAGAGAATACCAGCGCCTATAAAGCCCTGCAGCAGTTTAAAGACACCAAGGTACATTTTGGTATAGTCACTGATGAGTACGGACAAGTGCAAGGCATGGTCACTATGAATGATTTACTGGAAGCTTTAGTAGGTGGAGCAGATGAATTCTATTCAAATGACTTTGCATTTGAAGAGCGGGAAGATGGTAGCTGGCTTATAGATGGTCACTATCCGTTTGCTGATTTTCTACATTACTTTGGCATGGATGATTTAGCTCCGGGATTTGAGTTTAATACCTTAGGCGGATTAATTCTGAATGAACTTCGCCATATTCCTAAAGAAGGTGAACGTATTCAATGGAAGGAGTTTGACCTCGAAGTCGTCGATATGGATGGTGCCAAAATCGATAAATTACTGGTAAAGAAAAATTAGGATTTCTATCTAAACTAAAATTCATTTATATAAACTTATACCCTTCTACGTACCGGGTAGACTTCTTCATTATGTTTTTTGGACATAGTGTCTGAAGCTGAAGCCAATAAAAAAATCTTCACCTGCCCTACTTATCTTAAAAATGCGGAAGATAAATGGCATGATTAAATATCTTTGGATTCAATGATCAGAGCCTCAAAAGAGTTTAAATTTATTCTCAGTATAATCATGCTTGGGGTCACATGGTATGCAATTGCTCAAGGCATACCAAGAAGAGATTGGGGCACGTATATAGGAGGCATCGGAAATGATAATTTCAGAGATATGGTCCTTGACCCTCAAGGGAATGTTTATGCCGTAGGATCTACAGGATCCGGAAATAACATTGCAACGCCTGGTAATCATCAATCTACCTTATCCGGGGAACAGGATGTGTTGTTGGTCAAATTTAATAACCAGGGTAAAAGAATCTGGGGTACGTATCTCGGAGGTCCTGATTTTGATTTTGGACAAAGCATAGCATTAGATAGTAAAGGAAATATTTTTATTTGCGGTGGCACACGATCTACTTCCAATTTCACTACCCCTGGCACTCATCAGCCTACTTTCGGTGGTGGAACTCATGATGCGTTTTTGGCAAAATTTACCAATGATGGTACATTACTCTGGAGCACTTATATCGGTGGAGGCAATGGAGAAGAATCTGCAAATAGTTTAGTTGTAAATAAACTTGATCAAATCCTCATAACCGGATGGACTGAATCTTTGAATAATATTTCAACTCCCGGAGCTCACCAGGTAAATTCCGGTGGAACGACTGATATCTTCCTGATGAAATTTGATAATAATGGGGTTAAATTATGGGGAACTTACCAAGGTGATATAGGATTCGATCTGGGACTTCAAGTTAAATTAGATCAGAATGAAAATATTTTAATCTCAGGTTGGACATCTTCTACTGCTAATTTTTCGACTTTCGGCTCATTTCAACCTGCCTATTCCGGTGGAACAGCAGATGCTTATATTTCAAAATATTCCCAGGACGGGGCTTTATTGTGGTGCACTTATCAAGGTGGACTTCAGGAAGAATATGGTGATGTGTTACTTCTCGATAAAAATGATTTTATTTACCTGGCAGGACCTTGCAATAGTGTAAGTGGTCTGGCTACTCCAGGTACAGATCAACCCTCCATTGGTGGTAATTATGATGGTTTTGTGATGAAACTGACACCGGATGGCAGAAAGATCTGGGGAACTTATTTAGGTGGAAAAAACAATGATAATGCTTATGGATTAGCTTTAGATTCCAATCAAAATATTTATGTTGCAGGTTATACAGAATCAGATAATGGATTAGCAACACCTACTGGTTATCAAACTTCCTACGGAGGCAATAACGATGTTTTTCTATTAAAATATACAAACTCGGGCAAAAAAATATGGGGCACATATTATGGTGCTAATGGGACTGATGCTGCCTTTGCCGTGAAGGTGGACTTACAACAACATATTTTCATTGCAGGTCATTCCGGAAGTAATTCGACCATTGCATCTATTGGAGCTCACCAGGAAATATTTGGTGGTGGAATTGCGGATGGGCTTCTGGTAAAATTTTCACCTTGTACCGACCCTCAAGCTATTATACCAGGAAGGACAATATGTGCCAGCATGGACATTTCAGATACCCTTTACCCCATTGGAACAGCTCCATATTCAATTTATCTTACTGTGGATGGCAATCGATCTTTAATCTTAAACTCGATAGATAGTTTTGTAGTAATCCGGATTTTAAATGGAGCCTGGACTGACTCAGTCAGAGTCGATAGTATTAAAAGTCTGGATTGCAAGGGTGCGCTCAGTGGCAAAACACTGTATAAAAAAGATAAAAAGCTAATCAATGGCCCAATACAGACTAATTGCAATCAAAATAATATTACCTATACCGTTTCTTTCACAATTAACAACCCTGATATTATTTTAATAGGAAGTCCTCAATTTTTAATTGTTGCGAATCGAATTGAAAGTCTGGCCCTGCCATTTGATCAATCCTATAGTGTAAAATTTATCAACCCCTCCGGATGCGATACTATTTTATTAACCGGAATCTCTGGTTGTAAAATAGATTGCCCTCCTGTAAATTCTAAAATTGAACCTCTTAGTCCGGCATGTATAGGAGATGCGGTAAAAATTAATTCTGTTGGACGAAGTAAGTTTCTGTGGTCGGGTCCGGAAGGTTTTACAAGTACTTTTCAAAATCCATTCCTAGACATTAAGTCAACTACACAATCAGGAGTGTATAGATTGATTACATCCGATTTGCCTGGATGCACTGATACCTTATACACTTATTTATTAGTAAATGCACGACCAATATTAAAATTGTCTACCAATAGTCCGCTCTGCGTTAATAATAGTTTACAATTGAATGCCACCGGAGGCATTAGTTATGTATGGAGTGGTCCGAATAATTTTACCAGTACCATTCAAAACCCGGTTATCAAAAACCTCACTACCTTAAATGCAGGCCGATATCGCGTCATGGTTACAGATCAAAATGGGTGTCGAAATACAGATTCAACAGATGTAATGATCGAAGCCAGTACAAAAACGACAATCAGTGGACCCGATTCTATATGTCAGACTGAATCAGTAGAATTAACCGCGAGTGGCACTGGAAGTTTTTTATGGGATGCGGGACAGCTTTCAGCTTCTATTAAATTATTTCCCAAACAATCCACCACCTATAAAGTAATACATACACTCGGTGCTTGTAAGGATACTGCCCAAATATTTATAAACGTAAAACCTATTCCTGTAATTACTATCTCAGGTCTTGCATCAATCACTAAAGGAAGCAGTATTCAGCTTAAAGCTTCCGGAGCCAGTAATTTTAGTTGGACTCCAGGTTCAACTTTATCCTGCGTGAACTGCCCTCAACCAATTGCTACTCCTGTACAAAATATTATTTATTGTGTCTCTGGTACACTAGGAAGATGTATTGATACTGCGTGTATTTCAATAGAAGTTAAACCCGAATGTAAAATATTTCTTCCAAATGTATTTACACCTAATGGAGACAATACCAATGATCAATGGTGTCCCTATAGTTCTTGTATTATAATCACCAATATTGAAATTTTTAATCGTTGGGGAGCTTTGATATTTAAAAGCAATGAAAACAATACCTGTTGGGACGGCATGGATATGAATCGATCCATACAATCCGGAGTTTATATTTATCGAATCGAAGCTCTAAATGATCAAGGTATTAAGATTTACCAAAAAGGAGATCTGACATTAATAAAGTAGTTAAGTTGAGTTAGCTTTATCAAATAATCATCATATCATGAACAGATTGCTCAAAGTCATTTTTATATCACTTTCTATTTATTCTCAACTCCAAACACAATCAATTTCTTTATCTGCATATCAAGATCTCGAATACCGTATGATCGGCCCCTTTCGTGGAGGCCGTACGGTAGGTGCTATTGGAATTCCAAGCCAACCCAATATTTTTTTCATAGGAGTCAACAACGGAGGTGTATGGAAGACGGATGACTATGGCAGAACCTGGAAACCTATCATGGATCAGGTATCCACAGGATCTATCGGTGATATAGCTGTATCTCCCAATAAACCAAATATCATCTATGTAGGTACAGGTGAAGGTCTGCATCGCCCTGATCTTAGTACCGGAGATGGGATCTTCAAGTCAATAGACGGAGGTAAAACATGGAACCATATCGGTTTACCGGACATACAACAAGTAGGTCGCATCATCGTAGATCCAATCGATCCCAATATAGTTTTTGTTGCAGGATTGGGTCATCCGTATGGAGCCAATGAAGAGCGCGGTGTATTTCGAACAATAGATGGAGGGAAATCATGGAGCAAAGTATTGTACATCAATCATAATACCGGAGCTATTCAGGTAGAATTTGACCCGTTGAATTCTAAAGTACTTTATGCCGATATGTGGGAACATCGGGAAGGTCCATGGGAAAATGGTTCATTCAGTGGTACTAAAAGTGGTTTATACAAATCAATTGATAGAGGTAATACCTGGAAACCACTCACTAAAGGTCTTCCAACTACTGCAGAAGGTTTAGGTCGTGTAGGAATAGGAATATCAACCTCGAATCCTAAAATAATTTATGCCACTGTAGACGCAACTGCGAAAGGTGGAATTTATAAAAGCATGGATGCAGGTGAATCCTGGAGTTTAATTTCAACTGAAAACAGACTCTGGGGCCGTGGGAGTGATTTTGCTGATATTCGGGTACATCCGCGCGATCCAAATAAAGTATATGTAGCCAATACTGCCAGTTATGAATCTGACGATGGAGGCAAATCATGGTATTCATTAAAAGGTGCCCCGGGAGGTGATGATTACCACAGGATTTGGATTAATCCAATATCACCGGATATTATGATTTTTGCTGCCGATCAGGGAGCTACCATTACCGTCAATGCTGGAAAGACCTGGTCATCGTGGTATAATCAACCCACTGCTCAGCTCTATCATATTAGCGCTGACAATCAATTTCCATATTGGGTCTATGGTGGTCAGCAGGAAAGTGGTGCCATAGGAGTTGCTAGCAGAGGACCCGGAGGGCAGATTTCTTTACGGGATTGGATAGGAGTAGGCTCTGACGAATATGCTAACGTAGTAGCTGATCCATTAAATCCGGATATCATCTATGGAGGCAAATTAGTCAGGTTCGATAAAAAAACCGGTCAAAGCCAAAGTATTGCACCGGAAGCTCTACGTTCCGGCCAGTATAGATTGCTACGCACGATGCCATTGTTGTTTCATCCTGCAGATCCTCATATTTTATTATTCGCCTCAAGTGTTTTATGGAAGTCTGTTAATGAAGGTTCATCCTGGGAAATAATTAGTCCTGATCTCAGCAGGGAAAAACCTGCAGTGCCGGAAAGTATTGGCGATTTCAGTACACCACAATTATCATCAATGGCTCGCAGAGGAGTGATTTATTCTGTAGCAGCAAGTCCATTGGATGTAAATACTATCTGGGCTGGAACTGATGACGGTCAGATCCATCTAACAGTTGATGGTGGAGCACATTGGAAACTTGTGAATCCACCGACATTAAAATCATGGGATAAAATCTCTCAATTGGATGCAGGTCACTTCAGCAAATTGACAGCATATATGTCAGTTAACTCTTTTCGCAAAGACGATTTAAAACCACATATCTATAAGACACATGATGGGGGTTATACCTGGTTTGAAATAGTAAATGGGATTGCGCCAGAAGGTAATGCAGTCAATGTGATTCGTGAAGACCCAAAGCAACCCGGTCTCTTATATGCAGGTACAGAACGGGAAGTATATTTTTCAATTGACGATGGTATTCATTGGCAATCCTTGAGAAATAATATGCCTGCTACTTCTATACGGGACCTTGTGGTTAAGGAAAACGACCTGGTGATTGGAACTCATGGAAGGTCCATCTGGATCCTTGACAATATAAGCCCGCTTAGAACCCTTGCAAATGCAGTATCCTCCAATAAAGCCGTTTTGTTTTCACCACAGGTTGCTTACAGGGTAAGAGATAATATGTTTCATGACACTCCTTTTCCACCTGAAGAACCGGCAGGCCAGAATCCACCAGATGGTGCTATTATAGATTATTATTTACCCAAATCAGCAATAAAATTATCTATTGATATTATTGACCCAGGAGGTAAATTGATAAGACACTATTCAAACGAGCAGGTCGTTGAGCAATTGGGTAATGATCTTCCTTATCCTGACTATTGGATTAAACCATTTAAAAAAATATCGGTTGAGCCTGGACATCATCGATTAATTTGGGACTTGCATCACGAGCCTCCCGGGGGTATACCCCGTGAATTAAGCATTTCAGCTGTTTACAAAAAAACGCCTACGAGTCCTATGGGGCCTTTTGTTCATCCAGGTCAGTATACAATCAGGTTAAATACGGATCAGGATCAAACAGAGAAAAACATAGAAGTTAAACTTGACCCAAGAGTACAAATATCACGCGTAGATCTTCAAATACAAACTGACTTGTCACTACAATGTTATACTGCTTATCAGGAACTGGTACTATTAAAAGAAAAAGTAATACAATCTGCAAAAAAATTACAGCCTGGTCCTGATAAATCAACTCTTGAATCGCTGGTAGGTCCGCCTAATCCCGATAGTCCTGATATCTTATATAGCAGCATCACCGTGGCACGCGATAGTAAAGAAACCATTACCTCACTGCAAACAAAGTTTTTATATTTAATGGTATTGTTACAAACAGCTGATGTAAGCCCTACCTCGCAAACAAAGAAAGCAATTGGAGATGTACTCTCTGCTATGAATCAACTCAAAAGTAAAATCAAATAAAGTCATTTTTTATCTGAAGCCATCGGCCTGAAAGATCTCAAAATACTTTACCAAGCAGAAATTCATTGAACAGGAATAGGAAGAATATGATTCTAATTTGGAGTATTATCGGCATTTCTATAGTGGGTTACGTGATCTATAGATCGAGGTCAACATTTCAACCAGAAACAACAAATCAGGTGATTGCACATCATGGTCCATTTACAATTCAAGTAGAATTCAACTCGTACAGTAGTTATAGTATGAATACCGGACGAAGTTCTAAACAAGCATTGATTAAATATTCAGTTCTCTACAACGATAAACCCGTCGTGTTTTCTAATAATTTGCGAAATAATACAGGATTTACTCATTTATGGAGGGTCTACATCCTTAAAGACGCTCCTACCCCTACTCTGATAGCCGGGAGTCAAAGCTTGTATATAATCAATGAAAAAGATGGCGTCCTGCATATAGAAGCATTAGATCAACAAGGTTATGATTTTGCTACTCTGCAATGGCTGGATGGAGATCATGAACAACCATCTGAACCTATTACTGTTTTTATGAATAATGACACCAGCAGAAATGTGCTTCCAGACACGTTACAGGGTGGCAATTATCTCCTCGTCAATAATCATGCAGTCTTGCAATTGAATAATTTAAAAATTTCATCTGTAAATAAAAACAATGAGCCTGTTTCCAATTACTCGTATGGGAATAGGGCATTAGCATTTTCACCGGATTCATTGTCTATTGTTTTTAGCGGGGAATTTCAAACGTGGAATACGGATTCAATACCTGAATATTCAATGGCCTTGATTGTCCACCATATTTCAAATAATACCGGACACGCCCTACCCTTTAGTAAAAATCAAACTAAAGTATATCATCCTAATGAAATTAATGCTACCTGGTTTAAAACCTATTTTACCTGGAACAAAAAAGGAGATGAATTGATCCTTGAACAAAAAAAATTGACGCAACCAGTTCCCTGGCAAGGAACATTTGCAAAGATGGATTCAGATGCATCAGAATATCATTTATATCCTGTCACCTCAGAACTTTTACCGGTTTTTAAGGAATTCATACTTTCAGAACTTCATTGGGGAGAAGCAGAAATCATTGATTTTCATAAGGAAAATGAAAATCATTTCATTGATTCCTATCAGTTTGGAAAAGATAAGATAAAGTTTGGATTTAGTTTTCATGATTCTCAAATAGAACTTTACAGAAGTTTACCTAATGCATCCGGTAAGGAAACTAATGATCAAATTATTGCCTTGGGGAGATCATTCAATACATTTCTGCAAAAAGGGAATTACCAGCAATATTTTACTGAAATACCAGAAAACTGAAGATGGGTAGTATGAATACATTTAGATATATTCCGGTTCCTGAAGTAGTGTGGTTAATAACCCTGATCATTGCAAAATACATTGGAGGCCTTAATATAAATGGCCGTTATAATGATTATATCGAAAATTCTGTGATGATTATTCCTGTTGTTTTGTTATTTGTTATTTGGATTATCCACAAAAATGGAATTGGTTATATGAATTATTTTAATCTTCGACTCATAGTAAGTTCGGTGATCCTTGGACATTTTTTCTTTAATTATTGGGCGTCTGCTTATACCCCTCAAGGTCCGGGCGCAGGAACTTTATACATTGCAGGAATGATGATTACTTTAGTCCTCTCCCTGGTCTATCTGTTAATATCTTATTTCAAAAAAATATGAAAAATTGTATAGTAATAATGTATAAACACATCGGGTTATTTTTTATAATACATTTTTTAATGTCTTCCTGCAAACCAGTAGCCCCTTCAGCAGAACCGGTTACAAATAAAACATTTAAGGGTAGCTTTATTAATCAATCCTATCTTGAAGCGATCAAAGATTCAATAGCAGGTACTATCCCCTTTTATTGCAGTACCATTACATTTAAATCTGCCGATAGCATTGAAATAGATAATGGCATTGAATCATTCAACCTTGCCATTCGTATTCATGGAGATACCTGCACTTTATTATCTGCATATAATACGGCTAGTGGATTGAAAAATTTATATTGTATTTACCTGAATGATTCTGTTATAACGCTGTTTGATACCGGCTTTACAATGAAGATGATTCCAAGTCAATTTATTCTAACAAATTCTTTAGCTCCCGATTTTCCAACAGCGCTCAATAAAATAACTATCGCTGGAAAGTACAAGGACACAAAGGCTAAAAATTCCAGTTCAATAATCGAATTTACGACAGATGGAAAAGTAATTGGATTGAACCCTTTTACTCATTATGAAATTTGTTATGCCGGAGATTGTTTATCTGAGCCCATCGAGCCCGCTAATGTCCTTTTACTTAGTTCAAAGAATAAATCAGATGTATTCACCTGGCATTTTGACAAAAGCACTTCCATACTTCATATTTATTCCCTCTTAACTCCATCAAAAGACATGAAGGGAGAGCGCCAAGTAAGCGACGAATTTAAAACATTAAAAAAATTATAATCCACCTTATCGGAAGATTAAATGCTAAAAAATCACTCCCGTTTAAACTCATACGTTTCAATATTTATTTGGATATGCCTGAATTCCATCTTCATTCAATGCCAATCCAATCAAAACTCTAGTTTATCCACATCTTCACTAGTTAAAGACACTTTACAAACCATAATTCCCTTCAGTGCATTTGAATTGCGATTAATAGATCTGATTGACAGTAACGGACTTCATAATAGCACCTTAATTAAAAATCATGAATATTTTGATCTGTCACATATCGACGAAGGTTATGATAGTACGTATTCATACCGGCTGGTTGATACCCTTTCAAAAAATCCACAACTTCCTGTCTATATCATAGCAAGAGAATATGAGAATGAAGATATCGCATGGTATTGTAAATATACACCACAACATAAAATAGAATTTTTCAAAGAAGTTTTTTATACCAATGCAGAAGGAAATCTGCTTATAGAATCAAGGTTCAAACAGGACACATTGACTTTGTTTATTGATGACATTAATGAAGGCAAAGTCCGGGAAGTATACTCACTCGATAGTGTTTATAAATTTAATGTCATTAAAAAATAATTTCCCGGATGGAATTTTTTGGGCCTGTTGTATTGCAAAATATAGAAAATATCCTTGGACCCGATAGTTCGATGTTTGTTCCCTTAAAGGAAAATCAAGTCTCCATAGTACATTATCCGGATTGCCAGCAACTAATTATATGGCTGAATTATCCAGGGTCTGAATATTCAATGATACGATGGTTTGATGAAAAAAGAAAAAACCTGGAAGAATATCCAGTCTCTGACCGGCTTAACGGAAGCATTCAGTTAATCTGGGATACGTTGCCCTTTGCTCCGGGTAAATATGCGATAGAAATAGATTGGAAACAAGAATGTAAACATATCATTCATATCGAGAAAAAAACTGAAAGTCTACCAATAGAAGAAAGCCAGGCAATAAATAAATCTATCGTAGAGCCAATAGCACCAGTGATTGAATCTTCCGGGGCAGACTATATAGTATACAAGGATGGATTCGGTAATGTTATTCCCAATGAAGATTTGATACTCAGAGAAAAATTGATCGGGGAATTAACCAATAGATTCAGTCGTAGACTGGAGTTCCGTGGAAACTTCAGATCAGGATATATTACCTATATTGAAGGAGATACCAGGATTGAATTTATCCATGAAATGGGTGGTGGTGGTTGCGCCTTTTACATCGAAATACCCACAGTAACAAATTGGGAAAAAGAAACCGGACATCCACTAAATAAAAGAGATCAAATCCTTCAGTTTATGGCTGAACAGATTTATGCTAAAGAAAACAAACATTTTACGTATCAGATCCTCGATGCTTCGATCAATTTTTACCAGGTCTGAGTATCATGCCTACAATAATAATCACAACTATAAATTAAAGGTCCATTACATTTGCTTTATAAAATAAATAAATTATGCAACGAATCTTCATTATAGCATGTAGTATCCTGATAGCTTCTATTACCACTTCTTTTGGACAAGACAAAGAAAAGATGATAGTAGAAAGCAGTGTAGAGTCATTAAAACAACTCATGATCAATCCTGACAAAGCCAAATTGGAATCATTACTCACCGATCAATTGACCTATGGTCATTCCAATGGGTTAATTGAAAATAAAACCCAGTGTATTGAAAACCTGGTAAGCGGCAATTCAGATTTCGTGGATATTACACAGACGAACCAACAATCTAATATTATGGGAAATACAGCCTGGGTTAGATTTGATTTGTTTGCTCATACCAATAATAAAGGTGTGCCTGGGGAAACAAAACTGAAAGTCCTTTTGATCTGGGTTAAAGATGGTAAAAACTGGAAATTACTTGCCCGGCAAGCTGTTAAGTTAGTTCCTGCCTGATTCCGTATCCGAATCAATGTAAAAATTATGTTTAATTAGTTCCTCAAACTTGGCAGACCTACACCGGCAGCATCAAATCCACCATCTACACATATGATCTGGCCATTGATATAACTCGCCTGATCTGTACATAAAAAATAAACCACATTGGCTATTTCATGGATGGTACCGTATCGTGCTAAGGGTATGGCATCACTATAAGACGTTCTTATATCTGCCGAATGAACCAGTTTAGCCATGTCCGTTTCTACCGGACCTGGCGCTACCGCATTTACACGGATACCCTGGTTGCCATATTCCACTGCTTGCTGTTTGGTAAGATGCATGATTGCTGCTTTACTGGTACCGTAAGCGATACGTAAGGTACTTGCCCTTACACCGGAGATACTTGCTATATTGACTATAGCACCTTTTCCCTGAGATAACATATGAGGGATACAGGCTTGTGTACAAATAAAAGTCCCATTAAGATTTGTAGCCATGATATCAGACCAATCCTGATAGGTGATTTTTAAGGCTTCTTTAAATATGGCAATGCCAGCATTATTGATTAATACATCGATTCTTCCGAAATGCTTCATTACTTTTGAAATCGTCGACTCAACCTCGCCGGGCTTCGAAACATCACATTGAAGCAGAAGACAAGCATTCAGTTTGGCCCAGTCCTGAATAGCATCCATGGCTTTTTCATCCCTATCTAATATTGCGATTGAATACTTTTCATCCAAAAATCGTTTTGCAATTCCTAAGCCAATTCCTTTCGCACCACCTGTAATGATGGCTACCGGATTCATTGAATTCATTAGACAAATTTACCAATACTTCATGGTTCCAACTATTATCATGCCTGGCAAGCTAATAATTTTTCAAGTCTCTCCATTGAAATAAAATATTCTTTATGCTTTAGTGAAAAGTAATTGCTCACATTGAGATTGGAATTGTGTAATAAAATGTTGAGAAAGTATAAAGCACTTTTTGGATTAATAGTACATCTTTAATTTAGTTTATATGGGAGTCAGTTTAACTTATTTACAAAGTTGATTGAGTCAATTAGATGCTATGATTAAATTATAAAATTGAAAAATGCTTGACTGGAAGGCTATTGCAAAATCAACTCTGTCACTTCTAATTGCATCTTTGATTTTCCTTATTCTTTTACCTGAGGTCATTGCTCCATTCCTAACGAATAAACTTGAACGACTATTAAATGAAAAGCTAAAAGGATTTACGATTGGCTTTTCACAATTAGAGTTGTCCATAATAAATAATAGTATTTCATTAAACAAAATCAGATTTCATACAAAATCGGATGATGAATTAAACCGGGGCGTGGGAGGTGAAATCGGAACTATCCATTTCCAGGGTATCCATTGGATGAAGGTTTTGTTCAAAAAAGAATTGGTTATACGGAAAATACAGATATCTGATCCAATAATCCAAAGTCCATTTCCCGGAAATACAAAAAAAACATTAACCCCCGAATTGGCAGGAATAAGCGTTCAAATCGGCACACTGGCAATAGATGGCCTCCATTTAAAATTGGTCGACACCCTTCTAACCAATTCACTTTTGGTTGACGAAGGGCAAATAAAAATAAATAATCTGGCTATATCTGCTAAAGATACTTTATCCTTTAACTTGATTAAGAAATTTCAATTTTCAACAAAACTCCTTCAAAAAACAAGCCGGGATAGTTTGTATACATTTAACATGAAAGGAGTGAACTATTCCAATGTATCCAGGCAATTAAGTATTGATACCATTACGTTGGTGCCAAATTACTCGGAGTATGCATTTGCCAATAAACATCCCTTGGAAGTGGATCGATTCCATATAAACTCAACAAACATCCATATCTATGATGTAGCATTTGAAGAATTTATCCTTACTAATAATCTGGTTTGTTCCTATGGAGAACTTTCTAAATTGGACTTAAAGATCTTTCGCGATAAGCGAAAGCCAGACAGCCATGGAAAAAAAGTTCTCGTTCAGGACTTGATGCATTCTTATCCTGGTATTCTTCGAATTGATTCCTTAAAAGTATTGGATGGAACCATTACCTATAAGGAACACGCCGAAAATGCGGCTGAAGCTGGACATATTAGTTTTAATAAATTGAATACTCGTATTTATCAAATTAATAATGACACCATTCACTTGGACCCTGATACTAAAATGGAATTATATTTTGATGCCTTACTCATGGATAAAGCCAGACTTCATTTGTTTTTAAAAATAAAATTATTGGACCCTGCAAAAACTATTTTTTTTGGTGGTCATCTCTCCGGATTTGATTTGATGGCTCTTAATCCAATATTTGGAAGAAATGCTTTCACTTATGTAACCAGTGGAAAAGTTGAATCTCTTCAGTTTAAATTTCAGGCAGATAAGGTGAGAGCCCGGGGTCGAATGGATTTTAGATATCATGATCTTCGGGTTGCAGTTAAGGACCCGCAAAAAGATGATACGATAGGCATAAAGTCAAAATTATTGACGTTTCTTGCCAATAAAAAGATTCTGGATGCCAATCCACTTCCAGATGAAAACCCCAGGGTTGGTGTCATTTATTATGAGCGCAATCCTGAAAAATTTCTTCTTAATTATTGTTTTAAAGCCACCTTTTCAGGTATTAAATCAACTATCCTTAAACCAGCTAATAAAAAAAGTAAAACTCGCCATAAAATTTTTAATAAAAGGAAGGTGATTTAATTATTACAGATCTGTTTAACTGGAAACATTCAATGGAAAAATTTACCAGGCTTCTGAACCAAGAAGTTTTTTACCCAATTGCGTGAGCTGAGCAACAGGATATTTTGATTGTTCCCAACCTCGTGGATCCCCCGGGAATGCATACCCTTCAGGCGCAATTCGTTCTTTCCAGGATTTGATACGCCAATCCCGCAAGGCAAAATTCTCTTCTTCTGCCGGCATCATAGAAATATATTGTGCTATCCTGACTTTGTCCGTAGAGTTATTTGCCCTTATCCCATGAGGTTGTGTGCTATTAAAGATTAATAAATCTCCTGCTTCAAGTTTTACTTTGACCAGTTTATCTTTAAAGGCTTCGATGTCCGGTTTGAAGTGATTTCTGTCTTCCGGTTGAGTAAGTTTCCAGGTATCGTAATTCCTGTATAATTCAGGAATACATTGGAAGCCGCCCATTTCTTCATCGGTTTGATCTGCTAATGCCAGTACTCCCTGTACATTTTGAGGTTTAGTCTCAGGATCATAATCCCAATGAATAAATGCTTTGTATTCAAAACCAGGTCGCAATGGAAAATTCAGATTTGCTCTGTCTATCGTCACCCAGAGTTTTTCAGTCCCCCATATATCTACGAAGGCATCATATACCCGCTGCATCTGTCTATTATTCCAGAGATATTGATTATTGTACACCTCCACCATACCGGTATTGGTTAGTTCTTTCATTTTCATCTCTGCTCTTGGTACTGAATACCAGGTTGATTTATCATTAGGATCTTTTTCTTCAAACTCCCAAATAAATTTAGCCGTTTCAGATACCTGTTCCCTGGAAACCGCATTTTTGATGATCACATAACCATTGTGTTTCCAAAAAGACCAGTCTTCCTCAGATAATATACGGAGTGGCTGTACAGATTCAGAACTTCTATCACTAAGCGAAATTTTGCTGGTGGTAGCTGTAGAAGGATTACCAGGAATATCCAAATGATTATTCTGAGGTATCATGGTTGTTGCCATTCCGGGAGCCATCGTTTGATTTTCTTGTTTCATGTAGTATTATTTTATGAATACAAAGATGCATCAGCTTAAGAGGGATACTTTTCACTCTTATGCAAAAATTTGTACTTTAATGATATTTTTATTACCTTTTTTTGCCAAAAGTGGTAGATTAATACAAAACAGGTTATGAAGATTCAATTAGAAGCTATAAAACCGGATGCAGAAAGTTCGTTCCATATCATGGTCAATCCCCGCCTGAATGATTTTTTCTTTTGGCATTTTCATCCTGAAATTGAATTGACTTATATAGAAGGTGCCGATGGCAACCGACATGTAGGAGATCATATTTCTAAATATTCCGGAAGTGATCTTGTATTAATAGGTTCCAATATTCCGCATCTCAATTTTGATTATGGAGTAAAATCAAATTATGAAAAAATAGTACTTCATATAAAACCGGATTTTTTAGCTGATGCTCTGTTACATCATCCCGAATTAAAACCTATAAGATTGCTGTTTTCCAAATCCTTGCATGGTATCGCCGTCAGTGGTAAAACCAAACATCAAGTGGGTCAATGGTTGAAACAACTTCATACCCTGAATCATTTTGAACAATTCATCGAAGTTTTGAGAATACTCCATCGCTTAGCACAAAGCAAAGAAACCAGCCTCCTGCATGCACAACCGGTAAAAAATAATTATAATAAAAGGGAACAAGAGCGCTTACAAGTGGTTTATAAATATATTGATGCCCATTATCACGAAAAAATCTCTCTAAAGAACACAGCGGCACTTTGTCATTTATCTGAAGCTGCATTTTCGAGGTACTTTAAAAAAATAACCCAGATCACCTTCACACATTTTCTCAATCACTATCGCATCAACCACGCAAAGAGACTAATGGTTTCTGATCACAATATCAGTGAAGCTTGTTATGCTTGCGGGTTCGAAAGTCTTTCTTATTTCAACAGGGTATTTAATAAAGTGACCGGGGAGAATCCAATGGAATTCAGGAAACGATACAGGGGATAATAACGATTTGACGATTGACAATTTGACGATTGACGATTGACGATTGACGAACAATGGACCATGTACAATGTCTATTGTTCTATCGCCAAAATAATAAGGGGTAAGTGACAAGGCATAAGCGGACTTATCCCTTATGACCTATGCCTTACTCCTAATACGCCATCTCTACTCTTTCTTCCATCATTCTTCGGAGATTGATAAGAGCATAACGCATACGGCCCAGAGCGGTATTAATACTTACCCGGGTGAGCAAAGAAATTTCTTTGAAGCTCATGTCGGCATAATGACGAAGTATGACCACCTCCCGTTGTTCAGCCGGCAACTGGTCTACTAAAGATTTAATATTGCGGGTCCCCTGGTCTTTAATAAGGAATTGTTCCATATTGTCATCTGCAGAGGGTATCACAGTGAATACATCAAAATTTTCTCCCATATTCAATTGGGCACTTCTTTTTGTCCTCCTGAATTGGTCTACGCACATATTATATGCAATGCGCATAGCCCATTGGAGAAATTTGCCTTCATGATTATATTTTCCCTTGCGAAGGGTGTCAATAATTTTGATAAATACTTCCTGGAAAATGTCTTCTGCAACTTCATTATCTCTTGTAAACAAATAGATAGAAGTGTAGATTTTAGTTTTGTGCCGAGTCAATAAAGTCTCGAAGGCACGTTCGTCACCATTAAGGTACTGTTGGATTAAATCCTGATCAGAGAGCAGCATAACTTGCATAGACTATATATTTTTTTGGTTCGTAAATAAAACTATAGTGTAGCAGTTATGATTCGATAGGCGGAATGATTTAAATTAAATAATAAGGCCAAATATACACCAAAATTATTTTTAGTATATATCGGGAGCACTTTTTTTGCCATTAACAGTAGACTTTAACATTATATTTTATTTTAAGATTTTCAGCCTCCTATGCAGAATAATTGATAGATAACCCTGATTCCTTATCATAACCTGTTAGATCGTATCTTTGGCAACTCATACTTATTGATTTTGGCAAGCAATTCTAATTCAAATAATGATCCTCATGATACCCGGCGATCTATCTTTATTAAAGGTGCCAGATCCAATAACCTTCAGAACATCGATGTATGGATTCCGAAAAGAAAGATGGTATTAGTGACTGGAGTTTCAGGTTCTGGTAAGTCATCACTGATCATGGATACACTTTATGCAGAAGGACAAAGGAGATATGTAGAAAGTCTTTCTTCCTATGCACGTCAGTTTTTGATGAGAATGAAAAAACCAGATGTCGATTATATTAAGGGGATTTGTCCGGCTATTGCGATTGAACAAAAAGTAAGTACCAGCAATGCGCGTTCTACAGTAGGATCGATGACTGAGATCTATGACTTTTTACGGTTGTTATATGCCAGAGTAGGTAAAACTATAAGTCCCGTATCCGGGATGGTGGTAAAAAGAAACGAAGTTGGTGATGTCGTGGATTATTTAAAAAAAATGAAGGATGGTGCGCGGGTTTACCTACTTATCCCGATACCAACTAAATATGATGATAGGACATTTGCACAGGAGTTGTCAATCCTGATGCAGAAAGGATATACCCGTGTATTAAGAAAATCGACTCCATCAGAGACCTATGAGCTTTTTCAAATCGAAGAAGTATTAAAAGCTAAAGGCTGGCCTTTAAAAGATAAATTATCTAAATTGAAAGATTCTAAGATTTCAATTTTGATTGACAGGTTTGCGGTCAATAAAGATGACGAAGAGTCGATGAACCGGATCACAGATTCTATCTCCACTGCTTTTGCAGAAGGTGAAGGAAGTGCAATTATTTATAACCCGGAAGATCACTCTCAGATCGCGTTTAATAATAGATATGAAGCTGATGGAATGGTTTTCTTAGAACCTAGCCCACAACTATTCAATTACAATAACCCGTATGGTGCCTGCCCACGATGTGAAGGTTATGGAAGAGTAATGGGAATTGATCCCGATAAAGTAATTCCTGATAAATCTAAATCTGTATATGATGGTGCCATAGTATGCTGGAATGGTGAGAAAGGAAATTTGTGGACGCAGGAATTAATAAATAAAGCTCCTCATTTTGATTTTCCAATTCATAAACCGATCAACAAACTCACTAAAGAGCAATACCAACTCATGTGGAAGGGCAATGATTATTTTTATGGTATTGATGCCTATTTTAAAGAACTGGAAGAAAAGACGTATAAAATTCAAAATCGTGTGATGTTAGCCCGATTCAGAGGCCGCACCGCATGTCCTGAATGCATGGGTGGACGACTTAGAAAAGAAGCCTCTTATGTCAAAATCAATAATACGTCACTGTCTGATTTGATCCATCTACCAATTGATGAATTGACCACATTAATTAAGTCATTTACTTTTTCACCATCCGATGAAATTATAGCTTCGCGTATCCGCCGTGAACTAATGCAGCGATTGGATATCATGTGTAAATTAGGGCTTAAGCATCTTACTTTAGAGCGGCTGGCATCAACCCTAAGTGGTGGAGAAACTCAACGGATCAATCTCACCCGTACACTCGGCAGTAATCTTACAAACTCCCTTTACATTCTCGATGAACCCAGTGTAGGATTACATCCCGTAGATTCGAATAAACTTATAGAAGTACTCAAAGAATTGCGGGATCTTGGCAATACGGTAGTCATCGTTGAACATGAAGAGGAAATCATTCGTGAAGCAGATCATATCATTGATATAGGACCTGCAGCAGGTATTCATGGTGGCCACGTTGTCTTCGCAGGCACCTATGAGGATTTTCTCCAACCGCATAAAATGGGGCTTACTGCTGCTTATTTGCAAGGTGATAAAAGAATAGAAGTTCCGGCCTGGAGAAGAAAATGGACTAATAAAATAGTCATTAAGGGAGCCCATTTAAATAATCTGCAAAACCTGGAAGTAAAATTTCCACTGAATACTATTACTGTGATTTCAGGAGTGTCCGGATCCGGCAAGACTACCCTTTTGAAACATTTATTATATCCCGCATTAGAACAATACCTTGCCGACAGGCAGGAAGTTCAATTTCCGGGAATGGAATCATTGACTGGTGATTTAGCCCGAATCAAAATGGTTGAAATGATCAATCAACATCCGATTGGCAAGTCCACCAGGTCCAATCCGGTCACGTATGTAAAAGCTTATGATGCCATCCGAAAATTATATTCAAATCAACATTTAGCTAAAGTAAGAGGATATGGTCCGGGACATTTTTCATTTAATGTCGAAGGAGGACGATGCGAGACCTGCCAGGGTGAAGGAGAAATTACAGTAGAAATGCAATTTTTAGCGGACGTAAAATTGCTTTGTGAAGATTGTAAAGGCAAACGTTTTAAAAATGAATTACTGGAGGTTAAGTTTCATGAAAAATCCATGTTTGATGTCCTGGATATGAGTGTAGAAGAATCACTTGTTTTTTTTAAAGATCAACCTGATATACTTAGCAAACTCAAACCATTGAACGACGTTGGCTTAGGATATGTAAAGCTTGGCCAGGCGTCGAGTACCTTATCCGGAGGAGAAGCTCAGCGGGTTAAACTAGCAAGTTACCTTACCAAAGAGGCAGGCCAGGAATCAATTCTTTTTATTTTTGATGAACCCACTACAGGACTTCATTTTCACGATATTAAAAGATTATTAGAAGCCTTTAATGCATTAGTAGAAAATGGTCACAGTGTATTACTAATTGAACATAATATGGATGTCATTAAGAGTGCCGATTGGGTGATTGATCTTGGACCAGGAGGAGGAAGAGAAGGCGGCCAGCTAATTTTTGCTGGAACTCCGGAAGACCTTATTAAAGTAAAGAATTCGCAGACAGGAAAATACCTGAAAGAAAAACTTACCTCGAAACTAAACTAACTCAACGCTCATACATAAATGCATGGACCAACATGACCAAGCGTTACTTAAAATTTTACATCGGGATCTTTGGATTTTTTCCCTTTTAATGGTATTATTTACTATACTAACTGTATTCCAACACAATCTATTTTGGTTGACCATCATCACCTTTCTGGGTAGTTTGTATTGGGCCGGAAAGTATTTTTTGAGGAATAATAAGATTTCATTTCCACATGGTCCGGCCAATGTAGTTACCATGATTAGGTTTTGTATGATCACTGCAACGGCTTTATTACATACTAGTTTATCAGCCATTTCATTGGGAATGCTGTTTGTTGTTGTTTGCATTGGCGATATAGTGGATGGAAGATTGGCCAGGGCTCTAAACAAGACCAGCACCATCGGTGAGTACCTTGATAAAGAAACAGACGCTTTATTTGTCTTATTTGCATCCATTATATTATATCTCCACGACTTTTTTGGAATCTGGGTGATTGTACTTGGCCTTATCCGTTATGTGTATTTTTTAATCATGTATTTTTTCATTCAACCCAACCAAAAAGAAAAAAAAGATCCTGCTGCCAGGGTGATTGCTGGTGTAGTTTTCTCTGGTATATTATCCTCCTTCTTTATTCCTGTACAAATTTCAGGTCCCATTCTTATGGTCTCAGTGATCCTGTTGATTTATTCTTTTGGACGTAGTGTTTTTATTGAAACCGGGATGATACAATAAGCTAAGAATGCAACATCAAATCAGGAGCAAACGATCCGCCTATTCAGCATCTGCAATTTTTATAAGTTTCACTATCCTGCTCCAGTTCTTATTATTTCTTCCCTTATACTTATCGAGGATGGACGAGGGTAGTTTTTTTCCCTCTCTACATTTATTTCCAACTTCACTAATAGCAAGATCTAACCCGGATATGTTTCGATGGAGTCTGGATTTTGCATTTATTATCTGTCTTTGTCTTTGGCTAAAAAAATGGTATTCACGTTCCATCCTGTTAACACTCATCACTTTCGTATATCTACTAATATTTGTATTTCAGTTTTATTATTATTTCGTTTGGAAGATTTATGGTGAAATTCCAATCTGGTCCTATGATCTGGCACTATTGAAAAGGGTATTTCCGGTATTTATGAAAACGATGGGAATTTCTCCTTTGTTATTATTTATAGGAGCAATCCTTATTGTTTCCATTCTTTTCTTCTTTTTTCGCAAACTATTTAAATGGTTATTTAAAGTTTCTGAATCATTAGGCGCAAAGTCTATTGCTTTTATTTCATTGATCTTTTTCATAATACCTCTCATTTTTAAACTTTCATTTCCGCATACCAGGGATGGCAACCAGGTTAAAAATTCATTGGGTTGGATTATTGAAAATATGAATACAACGTTTGCACCTTCCAGGGTAAGGCCACTACCCGATCTATCACACCATATTCCATATCAGGATTATTCAAACCTTAAATTAAAATCTAAACCAGATATCTACCTGATTTTTATTGAAGCTTACGGGAGTGTCGCCGGCACTGTGCCGCCTTACGATCAACTATACGCTGAACAGTTGCAAAGCATGAACGATTCATTGTCGGCTCATCAATGGCATTCTGCTACAGCGCTAAGTAATTCTACAATTCTCGGTGGAAGATCCTGGTTGGGCTTTACTACCCTTTTATCCGGAATCAGAATAGACAATCATCCAGCCTACGAAACATTAATACAACAGCACGTCGGTTTTCCCCATTTAATAACTACGTTAAATCAACAGGGCTACCAAACATACAGGCTAAACACCATGGCCAATCCCGGTAAAACATTTACTAATCTCGATAGTATTGCCGGTTTGTATTTTCAAACAGCTCATTGGACTAAATTCAATGATATTCCTTACCAGGGTTACCGGTATGATTATATGGGTGGTATTCCGGATCAATATGCACTGAACTATTGGTATGATGATGTACTGGATAAAAAGAAAGGACCTAATTTTTTATTCTTCATTACTTTAAACACCCATGCACCATTCTATTTGCCTCCACCCATCGTTGAAAACTGGAAAGATCTTGATGCGATCAAAATAAGTCCTCATGGTACTACCAGGCTTGAACAAGGTCCACCCATAAAAAGATATTCAAAAGAAGTAAGTTATATTTTAAATGTCCTTCAGCAATTCATTTTGCAAAAAGCAGATGACCATAGTTTATTTATTCTATTGGGAGATCATCAGCCTGCAGGTATGGAATATATGTTGAATGGCAAAACCGATACCTATGCGACTCCTATACATATCGTCAGCAAAGATGAATCCTGGATCAAATTATGCATTCAGCATGGTTTTACGAATGGTATGCTTCCGGAGTTCAAACCAAATTCACCACTTAAACACGAAGGATTTTATTCTTTGTTTATGTCCATGTGGGCTCAAAAAGATTCTACGGATTTTAAGCCGGAGTATTTACCGGATGGGATAAAATAAAGTGTTGAAGACTTAATAAAGCCTTTTCAAAAGACAATCACTGCAATATGGTTTGTCTGGATGGAAAGAGTTCATAAATGTCAGGCCAGCATTGTTTTTCTATATTGATTCCGTTCAAACAACGCAGGTCCTTCCTGATTATAACAAACCTGATAGACTGCACTAATAATTAAACGGAGAAGCATTTATGCTTTAATAATTTGTATTAACTGATTTGAAAACAATGACCATTCTGTAATAATATCAACTGAATCAGGTTGATCAAATCTCAACTCCCCACGATAAAACGAGAGAATAGAAATCACCATTTCATCCATATTCTTCACGACGATGCCATTGCTTTTATTTATCAATAATTTGGTGTTGCCATTTCCCAAAGAAATAACCGGTACTCCATGTGCGATAGCTTCTGCAACAGCCATACCATACGTTTCCATCGAAGAAGTATCAATCATTAATTTAGCATGTTCATATTCTTCCAATAACATTGCATGAGAAAGGATACCTGTTAAATGGATATGTTTTTTCAAATCAGGGTATTCATCCATCACTGACTTGCAATGATCAAAATATTCCTCAGATCTGTGCAGATCACCATAAAAATAAATGGAAAAATCCTCAGGAAGTTTATGCTTTGCCAATGCCAATAAAAACAAATCAATTTGTTTCTCGGGAACCCAATTCGCGACGTGAATAAATTTATGCCGAAAGGAATGATCCCGAATTTTTTGATTTTTTTCAATAAATGGCTGAACGATTGCGATATTATTAACAAGGCCTAATGTTTGAGTGCAGTAATCCTTTGTAAAAACACTATTTGCAATGATTAAGTCAAAGCCGCTTAACAAAGTTTGTTCATTGGAAATATTATCCCGACGATCTACCATGGATGACAGTAAGTGTATAAGAAATACTTTTTTGGCTTTAATTCTATTAAGCAAATGAATGCTTAATTGTTCGATGTATAAGGAATCAAAAATGACGATATTTTCTTCGTTCGTTTTAGATTCATCGAGTTCTACAAAATCAATTCTTTTGTATGCAAGCCCTAAAGAAGAAAGTCCATTCAATATTTGTTGATTAAACCGGTTGCCTCCTGAAATAAAGGAAGCAGGATCAGGAGCTACCAGATATATCATTTAAAACCCTACTTTACCTTCGTACGAAGCCCACGCGATGTGAGATTCACCCAGTTCTACTTTTAGATTTCCTTTAAAATCCATCCCTGGATCCAGTGCTATTTGCTGATGAATATATCTGGCCATAAACTCCGTGGTCGTAATCTGCCCTTTTAAGTCTTCTACGTCATCCAGGTTTTTATAATTTAATTTCTCAACGATTTTTTTCAAAATGTCTGAAGCTACCGCTATATCGATCACTACATTCATTTCATTTAATGTCTCGCTCATAAACGTTGTATCAATCACGTAGGTCACTCCATGCAATTTACTTGCAATACCAAATCCCGGGTGAGCCAATGAATGTGCCACCATGATATGATCCCTGATTTTTACCGTATACATTATTTTTAATATTTGATGATTAAACTTAAGGCTTGAACTGCACCTGCTCTGATATAGCCAAACCACTCAGGAGCACGTTCAAAATCAATTATTTTATCGAGATATCCATCCCAATACGGATCAACAAGCATTTTCAGCACTTCCTCTTTTCTCGATTGAAAAGTCTGGGAGTCTTGGAGTTTAGCAGGAATAGATGAAACCTGCGACGATTGAATGGATAATCTTTTATAATGAAAATTACTTCCCAGGTTTAATGTAACAGGAAGATCACCATACCAACTCATTTCTATTATTCTTCCTTCATGATCCATACGATCAATGCATGTCTGTAATCCTGCTCCGTTAGCTGTGCAATGGAATGCCAATTGAAACAACCGTCTCTTATCATCATCAGCCTCCGACGTTGAGAAACCAAGTCTTTCAGCACACATCCTTCGGTAAGGGTCCGTCTCTACAATGGAAATATGATCAAAACCCTTTAGCCGCAACCATCCTGCTATTAAACCTCCTATTAAACCAAATCCAACAATCAGAATATTTTCTTCCTTCTTTGGATCAGCATCCCAATATGCTGTGCATGCCGTTTCAAGATTACTGATAAGGGTAGCTCTTACCGGTGGTATTGATTGTGGAATAAGAGTTAGACTATGTTTAGGTACACTTACGATATCCTGATGAGGATGCATGACATGATAAAAATGATCTCCGACCTGACCTATCAATGAATAACCATACTTAATGGGTAAAGCAAAATCACCTTGCATAAAAGGAACTTTCATAGGATCATAAAGATTAGGCGGAATCTTTCCTTTACAAACGAGCCTTTCAGTACCTATTGAAATTAAAGAGTATAAAGATTTGAGAATGATATGGTTCTTTTCAAGTTCAAGATGCCGGGTTCTGATCTCAGACCAATCCTGATCTTTATGCCATAAACTCCTTGCATCCATCCCGGATCATTTCAAATCAAGTAAATGACCCATTAGATTTTTTTTGGTCTCCAGATATTTTTTATTGGATCTCAGTGGTGTTATCTCTAATGGAATGCGTTCAATTAATTCTACCGGGCTATCTTTAAATGCGCTGATCTTCTCTGGATTATTGGTAAGTAAATTTATCTTGTCAATACCCAGATCTTTCAAAATAATGATGGCTTCTTCATAAGATCGTTCGTCGACTTTAAATCCTAAATGTATGTTTGCAGCAGCGGTATCAATACCCTGGTCCTGCAATTGATAAGCTTTAAGTTTATTGATGATGCCTATCCCTCTGCCTTCTTGCCGCAAATACAATAATACACCTCCGGATTTGCCAATCAGCTCTAAGGATCTAATTAATTGCGGTCCACAATCACAGCGCTGAGATCCAAAGACATCACCGGTTAGACATTCTGAATGAATGCGGGTGAGGATAGGTTTGTTATGGTCTAAATGTCCTTTTACTAAAGCAAGATGAGGTGTCAATTCATGTTCATCTTCAGCATAAGCGATAATTTCAAAATCACCATATGCTGTCGGTATCGAGCTCTCGACGACTCTTTTCAACATGTTACAAAATTACGCAAATAAAAATCCTCCTTTACTGCAATCATCTGAACCAATAAAAAGCTGTTATCATCATATTAACCGTTTACGCATGGCCCTCGGTAGAATAAGACGATACCGGTGGACAAGTACAGATCAAATTTCGGTCACCATAGGCATTGTTGATCCGGCTCACACTAGGCCATATCTTATTTGTGCGGAGGTAACCCAGAGGATAAGCTGCCTTAGATCTGGGATAGGATTTGGTCCATTCATCTGCTGAAACGAGTTGACAAGTGTGCGGTGCATTTTTCAATACATTATCCACAGGATCTGCTTCTCCTTTTGCTATTTCATCTATTTCATTTTTGATTTGTAACATAGCGTCACAAAATCTATCCAGCTCCATTTTATTCTCCGATTCGGTGGGCTCTACCATGATCGTGCCTGCAACTGGAAATGAAACGGTAGGAGCATGAAACCCGTAATCCATCAAACGCTTGGCGACATCTTCAGCAGTGATACCCACCCCTTTAAATGGTCTTAGATCAAGAATCATTTCATGGGCAGCACGACCCTGTTCGCCACTATATAATACCTGGAAGGCTCCTTCCAGTTTTGCTTTCATATAATTAGCATTCAGGATAGCATGTTTCGTTGCATTTACCACACCTTGTTTGCCAAGCATAGCTATATAACCATATGAAATCAATAGAATACTTGCACTACCCCAGGGTGCACTGCTCACCGCATGGATTGCATACTCGTGTTTTCCGGCTTTTACCATTGAATGTCCCGGGAGAAATGGTTCAAGTTTTTCATTGACACAAATAGGGCCCATGCCTGGTCCACCGCCACCGTGTGGAATAGCAAATGTCTTGTGTAAATTAAGATGGCATACATCGGCATTAATGATACCAGGGCTGGTAAGACCGACCTGTGCATTCATATTAGCGCCATCCATATAGACCAATCCACCACGATCATGCACTATTTTACAAATCTCTTTTATTTTAGTTTCGAATACACCATGTGTGGACGGGTAGGTGATCATCAGGCAGGAAAGATCATTTTTATGAATTTCTGCCTGTCTCATTAAATCATCCAGATCTATATTTCCCTTATCATCTGTTTTGGTCACCACCACTTTCATACCGGCCATAACGGCACTGGCCGGATTAGTCCCATGTGCAGATTCCGGAATAAGGGCTACGACTCTATGAGATTGACCATGGTGTTCATGATAAGCTGATATAGTCAGTAATCCTGCGTATTCACCTTGTGCACCGCTATTGGGTTGCAGGGAGCATGCTTTCATACCGGTAATCGTACAAAGCCATTGTTCAAGCTTGCGGAATATAGTATGATATCCTTCTGACTGATCGGAAGGAACGAATGGATGTATATTGGCGAAAGCTTCCCAGGATACCGGAAACAATTCCGATGCAGCATTCAATTTCATGGTGCAGGACCCTAATGAAATCATCGAATGTACCAGCGAGATATCTTTATTCTCCAGGCTCTTAATATATCTCATTAGTGCGGTCTCCGATCTGTGCTGATGAAAGATAGGATGTGTAAGATAGGCCGATACTCTTTGAAGCTCATCAGGTATGTTAGCTATAGTCGACGCTAAATATAAACTACTAAAATTGAATATTTTCAGGATATCATTAAAATCATCTTTGGTAATTGTTTCATCAAAAGAAATTTGAATGCATCCAGGTGTATAATGAAAATTGATAGATTGTGCTACCGCTTTTTCTTTAATGGATTGAATCGTTTGGTCATCTGCCACTAAAGCCACTGTATCAAAAAAAGTATCCGATATCAATGTATAACCTTCTTTAATTGCTAATCCCGCAAAAGTCGAAGCATACTGATGAATGCGTGAAGCAATGGCTTTTAATCCCTCCGGACCATTGTAAACTGCATACATGCCATTCATAATTGCCAACAAAGCTTGAGCAGTACAAATATTACTCGTTGCCTTTTCTCGTTTGATATGTTGTTCCCTCGTTTGAAGAGCCATGCGGTATGCAGGTTGATTGTATTGATCAATGCTCAAACCAATAATCCTACCCGGTATTATTCGTTTAAACTCTTCTTTACATGAGAAGAAAGCGGCATGAGGCCCTCCAAAACCCATAGGCACTCCAAGACGTTGTGCATTGCCAAAAGCAACATCCGCACCCCATTCCCCCGGAGGAGTAATTAGCGTAAGAGCTAATAAATCAGTTGCAACACTTACATATATATTTTGGTCATGAGCAGCTTTGCAAAGACTTGTATAATCCTGAATCCTTCCTTCAAGATCCGGATATTGAATCATAAGTCCGAATACATCCGGATCATTGAGATCAGATAGTTGAATTGATTTTATATTCAGATGAATGTTTAATGCTTTGGCCCTCGTTTTTAAAAGATCGATCGTCTGAACAAATACTTTATCACTTACCAGGAAAGTATTTTTAACCTTATCGGTTGATTTATGAGCAAGGTTATAAAACAACAACATGGCTTCAGCTGCTGCAGTGCCTTCATCTAACAAGGACGCATTGGCTATAGGCAGGCCTGTAAGATCAGCAATTACTGTCTGGTAGTTAAACAATGCTTCCAGCCTTCCCTGGGCTATTTCAGCCTGATAAGGAGTATATTGAGTGTACCAGCCTGGATTCTGAAATATGTTTCTTAAGATAGGTGTAGGAGTATAGGTTCCATAATATCCCTGGCCAATATAAGATCTGAACACTTTATTCAATTTGGCAATACCTTGAAGATGTCTCACATATTCCTGTTCAT
>JBDTUE010000020.1:0-35630 GCA_040007895.1 Saprospiraceae bacterium
CTTTTTGACCTTAATGTAGGCAATACAGTTTATAGGGTTTTTATTTTGCCTGGCTGTTTGCAACTTGATCTCTCTTTTTCTCCTGCAACTGAATTTGGTGCATTCGGACCACATTTTAATTTGCTATATGGAAAACAGGTTGATAAACAGCAGCATTATACTGTCCAATCAAACGCTGAGATATTCGGTTACCTTGTTCACCACTTACTACGAGCTCGGTTTTGTGCTGAACGAAATAAATTGTGGCAGGCAGAATTTTGGATAAATGAAGCTAAAAATTATGCACTCAAACTTGCTTGTATTTCTAAAGGATTGCGATCGGATTATGGTCGTGGCTTGGATGAACTGCCAGAGGAGATTTTAGCTTCTTTTAAAAATGCTTTGGTAACCACGTTGAGTAAAGAGGAAATCATAAGGGTGATCAAAGTTATCGTCACAGCACTGCCTGGTATTTCAAAAGAAATAAATCAATTAATTGATAAAGCCAGAGTTACGCTCGAAGAACTTGCCAATTGAAAATACGGGCACGGCCAAATGAACAATAAGATAAAAAAATATTCCTTTAAATCAGGACTTCCCCAGGAATTTGAGATCGTCAGTATTGGGCAGATGTTTAAGGAGTTTAGTCAGATCATGACCACTCCACACCGGACTGGTTTTTATCATATACTTTGGTTCCAGAAGGGTAGTGCGACCCATTTGGTTGATTTTAAACCTGTAAAAATCAAACCCAATACGATTCTTTTTCTAAACAAAGACACGGTGCAACGCTTTGATAACAAAGGAGGTTTTGATGGCAAGGCAATATTGTTTACAGATAGTTTTTTCTGCAAGACCGAATCCGATAACAGGTTTTTGCGTAGCAGTATTTTATTCAACGACCTATTTTCGATATCTCAAATTCAAATGGATAAAACGGCTTCGTTGTTTTCGGATCTTTTTCAGATGATGGAAAAGGAATTAGAACATGAGAAAGACATTTCCCAATCCGATATTTTAAAAAACTTGCTGCATAATTTTTTATTGCTTTCGGAAAGAGAACGACGAAAACAAAACTTCACTGAAATTAAAAAAGGCGCTGACCTGGATTACTTACTTCATTTCAAAGATCTTTTGGAAACAAATTATCACAGCCTGAAACAAGTGAATGCATATTCTAAAAAAATCAATGTAACCGAAAAACGTTTGAACCAGGCTACATCCAACGTATTAGGCAAATCACCCAAACAAATGATTGATGACAGAGTCATGCTGGAAGCCAAACGACTTTTGGCACACACCCATGAAAATGTAAAAGAAATTGGTTTTACATTAGGCTTTGACGAGCCGACTAATTTTATAAAATATTTCCGAAAGCATAGTAATTCAACCCCCATTGAATTCAGAGCTCAATTCGCTTTGTCTTAAAAGTATCATTCAAAAGACGATTTCTACCTTTTGAGTTATAGTGCATCGATGAACCTTTGCATTATCAATTAATTCAATTGAAATAGGATTTCAACTCAAATTAAATAAAAGAAAAAATGGAAGTATTAAATAAACAAAAAGTAATTGCTCTTTTGAAAAGCATTTAAACTGTTGATACAGCTCTGGTCGCAGAAATGCTTTGTTACCTTTATCTTTACTTCAATCACTTAGCCTGCGATATTTTGTTCCAATATAATCTAAGAAGTCTGGCTCTAACCCTTGTTGACGGATGATGGTCTGTATTTGTGCTCTATGATGAATGGAGTGATAATTTAACTGCAATGCGATGTCTCTTGGTGATACAGCCCACTTGACTTGGTCAAAACCAATGAACGAAACTTCGGCATTTAGCTTTTCATCACCTTCTGATTTCAAATAAGCTAGCCAGGTATTCAAGCTTTTTGACCACTCTGATTCTAAATGTTCTTCTGAATAGATAGGATCCCACCATGACATCTGAGGTGCGTTTGGATCCTGTAATATTCTTGCCATCCATTTAAATTGACAATTTATAAGGTGACTAAATAATTTTATGGACGCTGTTTTGTCAGGTAGTTGTAGAATTTTGTTTAATAGCTTTTTGTTTGCCGTGTCGTTATAGTTAAAAGTTTCTATTAGATATTCTTTCATGTCATTATATTAAGTCGTCTTTGGTTTCATCTAAAATGTAAATTTAATCGTAAGTCTTCCAAAATGCTGAAGAATAATATTTTGTACAACCATATTCATTGAGCCGATAGGATACACGAAAGTGAAAGATTAAACAATGCACTATCCTTTTATAAAAATTGGTTCTTCGCTCCTTTAAGTGGGTAAAATCGCATTAAAAACTCTGAACCACAATTTTAGTTACCGGATATTCAGGATCTAGGACAGGAGTGTGCCAAAATACTGGTCGAGCAGCAAAATGTATACTTGAAAAACGAATCAATTGCCCGTGAAAATGCAATGACATAGAGTATATCCCAGAGCGAGTTTATTTTGGCACGAGCTTTTTTGTTACTTTTTTTGCCTGCCCTCCGGGAGGCGGGCGGTAAAAAAAGTAAGGCGAATAGTTAAGCAAAATTAATTTTAAAATTTACCCACCTAATATGGTAAAGAACCAAATATCATTAACCTCAAAGGAGAATTTTCCTTAATTTAAAGCTCCGTAAAATCCCGTTTAAATGAAAAATAAATCAGGTAAAAATACCGATCGAAGATCATTCCTCACAACTATTGGTGCTGGTGGAGCCTCAGCTATGCTCATTCCGGTAAATGCTATTGTTGGAGATCATTATAAGAAAGAAGAAGAATTGGTTGACTCCGTGGTCACAGTTCAGTCAAAAAGGAAATACAATGGTCCATATACTGGTCAATACCTTAACCGGGTGGCGTTCCCAATGGGGGGCATGGGTGCCGGAATGATATGTATGGAAGGCACTGGAGCGTTATCTCATATTTCCATTCGCAACAAACCAGATATCTTCAATGAGCCAGGACTATTTGCTGCGATATCGATAAAGGGTATGAAAAATGGAGCTAAAATCCTTGAAGGCCCCGTTCCTGATTGGAAGAAATTTGGATTAAAAGAAGCAGGTAATGGTTTAGGTGGTGCCACTACAGGGTTACCACATTTCAGAGAGGCTTCGTTTCTTACCCGGTTTCCATTTAGTTATCTTGATTTGAATGATTCTGACCTGCCACTTAAAATAAGGATTACAGGTTGGAGTCCATTTATTCCCACGGATGATGATCATTCGAGTATGCCTGTAGCTTCCATGGAATATTCATTTACTAATACTGGAAAATCGACCGTGGATGGAATATTTTCTTTTAATGCTAAAAACTTTTTGAAATATGATGATGGGCAGAATTCAATACGGCCATCGAAAAATGGGTTTATTCTCCATGAAAGCGGTAATAAAGATAAACCTGGCAATACTGATCTTGCCTTTTCCGTGGATGATGACAATGCATCAATAGATCATTGTTGGTTCCGTGGTGGCTGGTGGGATCCTTTTACAATGGCATGGAATGCAGTAAAAAATGCCGAAGTAAAATCAGTCCCTCCTGTTGAAAAAAATGCACCTGGCGCATCTATCTATGTTCCTTTTCAATTGGCTGCCGGAAAATCAAAGACCATCATTTTGAGAATGGCCTGGTATACCCCTGATTCCTTAGAAACTCATGGAAAGATGGGAATCCGTAAAGAAAATTGTGATCCGGCATCAGGTTGTTGTAATTCCCCATCAGATATTCAACTGGATCCTTACGATAAAGATTTTAATGGTAAATATTACAAGCCCTGGTATAGTAGTCGATTTTCTAGCATTCATGAAGTAGTGACTTATTGGAATGATCATTATGATGAACTAAGAAAAAAATCTAAATTATTTACCGACTCATTTTTCTCCAGTAGTTTGCCACCTGAAGTTATTGAAGCTGTTGCATCAAATCTTACAATATTAAAATCGCCTACGGTCCTTCGTCAGTTTGATGGCAGATTATGGAATTTTGAAGGGTGTGGCGATAGCTGGGGTTGTTGTCATGGCTCATGTACTCATGTTTGGAATTACGCGCAGGCTATTCCCCATTTATTTCCTGCATTGGAAAGGAGTTTGAGACATACAGAATTCTGTGAGAGTCAGGACGCGTCTGGCCATCAAAATTTCAGAGCTGTAATGCCAATTCAACCAGCGACCCATGATTTTCATTCTGCTGCTGACGGGCAATTAGGAGGTATCATGAAAGTCTACCGGGAGTGGAGAATATCCGGTGATATTTTATGGTTAGAAAAAATGTATCCTATGGTCCGTTCGTCTATGGATTTTTGTATTAAAACATGGGATCCAAAAGGAAAAGGGGTCATCGAAGAACCCCATCACAATACCTATGATATTGAGTTTTGGGGTCCGGACGGAATGCATTCAAGTTTTTATGTCGGAGCATTGTATGCAATGATTTCGATGGGTAAGGCTTTGCAAAAAGATATTGCTCCGTATGAAGTTTTATTTCAGAAGGGCAAATCGTACATGGAAACCGAATTATACGATGGTGAATTTTTTATTCAACAAATTACATTTAAAGGACTTAATGCAAAAGATCCCACCACGGTTCAAACGTTTGGTGGTGAATATTCCGACGAAGCCAAGGCACTATTAGAAAAAGAAGGACCAAAATATCAGTATGGTAAAGGCTGTCTTTCAGATGGTGTACTAGGGGCATGGATTGCGAATATGTGTGGATTACCTGATTTGATTGACCGGCAAAAAATAAAAAGCCATTTGGTATCAGTTCATAAATATAACCTTAAACAAGACCTTAGTGAGCATGCTAATCCACAACGGCCTTCATTTGCGTTGGGTGAAGAAGGAGGACTGTTGTTATGTTCCTGGCCTAAGGGAGGAAAACTTTCCCTTCCATTTGTTTATAGTGATGAAGTATGGACTGGTATAGAGCACCAGGTTGCATCACATTTAATGGTGATGGGTGAAGTTTCAAAGGGACTAGATGTCGTGCGTGCCTCAAGAAACCGCTATGATGGGGCTGTACGCAACCCGTTTAATGAATATGAATGTGGCCACTGGTACGCAAGAGCTTTATCCAGCTATGGTTATTTGCAGGCTCTCACTGGAGTGCGATACGATGCTGTAGATAAAACTTTATATATTGATTCAAAGATTGGAGATTTTACCAGTTTTTTATCTACCGCAAAAGGATTTGGTACGGTCAGTTTAAAACAAGGTGTACCTACTTTAAAATGGGTCTATGGTAAATTAGAAGTTAATAAAACACTAATTAGCGGAAAGGAAACTCCACTTAAAATGGCATAAGGCTGTTTATTACCATTAATTTATTATTCCCAAGGACGACTTATTGATCTTGTATAAAACAATAAAGGGTACGATATTGTCCATCGAACCCTTTATGCATCCCCGGTTTTCCATTCCTGGAACTCCGGCCTAAAGGTATTGGCCTTTGTAAGGCTTGGGTTTTGTGACCTGGCTACTAACTAGCAGTAGACCCGCGATCAAAGCTATACTGAATACGATCATGGGAGGGATTATTTATAATTGTCTATTCAAATGTAGTACCAAAAGCGCCTGAACTCTGTTAAATATTAAACAAAACGGAAATAAAAAGTCTTAATACAAAGCTTGATCGGGACATTTGAATTCTCACTTCATATTTTTAAATTTAGCTAAATCAATGTGTAACATTGTGTAGTTCAAATATTTACTCAAAGGCTAAGTCAAATTTTTACCACATTTATTTCAAAGTGTATTTACTATACAGCATATAGTTAAATAAAGAGTTAACGTTTGGGTCAGGAACCTGGTTTATTTGGAAACAAGCTCAGCTCGGTCACAAGTCTGGATGATGGTGAGGGCATCAATCAGGACATTCCCATTATAGGTGTAATTGAGTTTTTCGTTGTAATAAGCTTCTATGATAATGAAGTCTATATCTTTTTTTGGTTTAAACTTAACGATATAGGGTTTCCAGTTGCTATGATTAATAGGAGGACTTTCAAATAACTTTTGTCTTTTTTCACATCGTTCACTTCCTCCCCAAATCCGGATTACAGCAGGTTTATTATAACCATTATAGGTCACTGAATGGGCCAACATAAGTTTAAAAAAATAACAATTGGATTCTTTTAGTAAGAGTGGTAAACGTTGACCTACACATTCCCATGTTCCATTTTTACGAACGATCAAACCCATATAAGTTTGTCCTTCTGATGCGGGAAGGTAGACGCCCCATGGTCCAGGCAATATATCAGGAGTGGTTCCATCTTCACAACCAATCCAGCCAATAGGATTAACTGCATCCCTTGATTCACCTTCAAAGGACGAATTAAATATCGTGATGCTTTGGCTATGCAACGTAGTCAAAGCTATGCAAACAAGGAATAGGCTATTCTTAAATATATGATAAAACCGAAATGTAATCGACAATTTGGCTATTTTTGATGCAAATTTAAGCTATGGCTAAAGAATCAACACCAAATAAAAAAGTAATTAAGACTGAACCCCGTAAAACAGATACACCTTCCGGCGCTTCAATGCCTTTGCCTGGTAGAAAAAAAGTAATAACCAGGATGACCAATACACCAACTGATTTTACGTTTAACAGGGAAAATATCAAATGGATGTTGATCAGTGTAGGAATAGTAAGTTTTGGTTATATACTGATGATGGGTGGTAAGATGCCAAGCAATAATGTGTGGGATGAAAAAATCATTTATAGTTTTACGAGGACAGTATTGGCACCCGTAGTGATATTAGCTGGTTTGGGTCTTTCTATCTATGCCATTTTTTTGAATAAACCTTCTTCAGAAAATAATTCCTAATCCGATTTCGATAAATGCCCTTACCGGCAACGAAGGGAATATTAATTACTATGAATAAAAATGTTGCCCTTGGTACACCTATCCATCTTGAAGATGATCTAAGTGACATTGTTCAGTGGCATGAAGGACGACTAATCTTGCTGGATAAACCACTCGATTGGACTTCATTTGACCTTGTAAACAAATCAAAATTATCCCTACGGGATGGCTTAAACATCAGGAAAATAAAAATGGGTCATGCGGGCACGTTAGACCCTAAAGCAACCGGCCTTATGATTTTGCTTTCAGGTAAGTATACCAAGATGACCGATTATATACACTCTTTTGATAAAACGTATGAGGCGTCTATTTTCCTTGGAGCTACTACTCCCTGTTATGATACAGAACGGCCTGTCGATGCAGTGTATCCTATAGATCATATTACAGATCAATCTATTCATGAAGCTATTTTAAAATTTACCGGTAAGATTATCCAATTTCCCCCAGCCTATTCTGCAGTAAAGGTTGATGGGCATACTGCATATAAATCAGCACATAAAGGAAAACCAATAGCCACCCGTCCGAGAGAAGTGGAAGTTTTTGATTTCAGCATTTCCAGGATTGAGATGCCGAACATTCATGTAACGATACGCTGCGGTTCAGGGACGTATATAAGATCAATTGCTCATGACCTGGGTAAAGCATTAGGGTCAGGTGCCTACTTATCCGGCCTCCGGCGTACAGCCATTGGTCCCTGGAAATTAGAATCAGGATTGCAAATACATGATTTTGTAAATAAAGTACGTTCTTATCAATTGAATGAGGTGACCACATAATTTCATTTGAAGATGAGCATACTCAAAGTAACAGATTTAGTAAAACAATACGGAACTCAAACTGCGGTAGATCATATAAGTTTTGAAATAAATAAAGGCGAAATTGTAGGTTTTCTAGGCCCTAACGGTGCCGGTAAATCTACCACGATGAAGATGATAGCTGGAATTCTTCAACCAGATAGTGGGGAAGTTCAGATCAATGATATCATTCTTAAACAAGACGACAATACTTTAAAAAAATCCATTGCTTACCTGCCTGAGCAAAACCCACTTTACCCTGACCTCTACGTGCGTGAAGCTCTTGAATTCATGAGCCATTTGCATCAACTAAAGAATGTCAAGCAGATAATTAATGATGCGATAAAAGTTACTGGTCTGGAGAAGGAACAATTTAAGCAAATCGGTGCTTTGAGTAAAGGTTACAAACAACGTGTGGGCCTTGCACAATCTATCCTTCATCAACCTGATCTTTATATACTCGACGAAGCTACTACCGGCCTTGACCCTAATCAAATACTGGATATCAGGGACCTCATCCGATCCCTGGGTAAAGATCATGCGATATTAATTTCTACGCATATCCTTCAAGAGGTTGAATCTATTTGCCAACGATGCCTGGTCATTCATCAGGGAAGAATCATTGCAGATGAACCAATGAATTCGTTTAAAAACAAATTGGTTCGGAAGCCTGAAGCTTCGGTTAGTTTCGCGGTTAAGGTCCCGGTTGATTTAATAAAAAGAAAATGGTCATCAGTGATACCAGGAACTGACGGAAAATCATTCATTATTGCAGACGACGATCCATTGCTGACTCAACATCTTTTTCAATGGGCAGTCGATCAGCATCTCGTGATCGATGAATTGAAAAGAGTAGAACATAAGATGGAAGATGTTTTTCATTCTTTGACTCAAACTGAATAATCACAATGGATCCTCACATCAAGTATATCGGGATATGGTAGCCATCTTTAAAAAAGAGATCCAGGCTATCTTTGGCTCTTACAGCCTGATGTTGGCGGTAGCCGTTTATTTTATTTTAGTTGGGTTATGGTTGTGGTTTTTCCCCGATACGAGTATACCGGATAATAAATTTGCCACGCTCCAGACTTTATTCAATATTGCTCCCTGGCTTTTCCTCTTCATCATTCCGGCATTAACGATGAAATCTATTTCAGAAGAAAAAGCAACCGGAACGCTGGATGTGTTGAAAAGTAAACCAATTACAATGGCTTCCATTGTGTTTGGAAAGTTTGCATCCATTATTGTCCTTGTCTTTTTTATATTGTTATTAAGTCAGTTCTATACTTTTTCTGTTTATGAACTTGGTTTGCCAAAAGGCAATCTTGATATAGGTGGTACGATGGGTTCATTTTTAGCCTGGTTATTATTGGCGGCTTGTTTTACAGCCATTGGAATATTTGCTTCTTCGATCAGTACTCAGCAAACCCTTGCTTTTTTATTAGGAGCTGTACTTAGTTTTCTTTGGTATGCAGGACCATCTTTTGTTGCTACCCTTCCCGTTCTGACAGGAGGCCCTGATTATTTTATTCAATGGATTGGTATGCAATCGCATTATCAATCCCTGAGCAGGGGAGTAATAGATTCGGGTGATGTATGTTATTTTATTGGAATGACCTATTTATTTCTTTTTGCAGCCACTAAGTCAATTCAATGGAATGGATCCTTTAAAAACAGGGAATCCATGCAGGCATTTTTCAAAATGAAAGAGATCTGGATCATCCTTGGATTATTGGCCGCTTCCGGGTTTAAATTATTCACTATTGATCTCACCGGTGATAGAAGATATACGCTAAGTAATGAAACTAAATCCTTAATCAAAAATGTAGACGATGTAATCTATGTAACTATATTAATGGATGGTAAATTTCCGGCTGCATTCAGGAGGTTACAAAAATCTGCACTTGAAAAACTTGCTGATTTTAATCACATAAATAAAAACATAGTATATAATCTCGAAGACCCTCTTGCCGGTCCACCGGATCAGGTCAAAGCTAACCAGGAAGGATTAAGGAAAGACGGCATTTCACCTACCAGGCTTACGATCTTTAATGGTAAAGAGCAGGAACAAAAAATTGTTTATCCTTTTGCTGTGTTCCATTTTGGAGAACGGGCAATCCCCGTCAATCTTCTTGAAAGCAGTGACCCTTCCATTTCAGAAGATGAAGTGCTCAACAGATCCGTATCCTTACTGGAGTATAAATTTGGAAATGCGATTCAGAAATTGCGAATGGATAAGAATCCGGTTGTTGTTTTTACGAAAGGGCATGGTGAGCTCACCTCCCTACAAACGGCTGATCTGGAACGTACGCTTCGTCCGGTTTATTCTACGGGTAGAATCACACTCGATAGTGTTCCTGCCATCTCTAAAGAAATAGATATTCTGATCGTTGCCAAACCACAGTCCATGTTTAGCACAAGAGATAATTTTTTAATAGATCAATACCTAATGAACGGAGGCAAGATAATTTGGTTGATCGATCCTCTTTATGTCAATACAGATACGGTAAATGCAAGCAACAGGATCAAACAAGATTTTATCCCATTGCCATATAATTTAAACCTGGATGAATTATTCTTTAAATATGGTTGGAGGATAGCGCCGGATATTATTTTGGATTATGCATGTAGTACGATCCCTTTATTAGCAGGCTTTTCAGGAAGTTCACCACAGTTTGAACCAAAACCATGGTATTACCATCCATTATTAACTCCGGTGGGTGATCATCCGATTGTAAAAAATCTGGATAGAATCAGTTCATATTACCCGGCCAGTGTGGATACCATAAAAACCAAAACAAGTATTATAAAAACGTTGTTGTTAAGTTCCAGTGATCATAGTCGTACACAAATGAGTCCATCGCCTATAAATTTTGAAATAGTGCGTCAGGATTTAAAACCAGAACAGTTTAACAGGAAGAATTTGCCTGTTGGTTGGCTGATGGAGGGGTCATTCTCATCTGCATTTGAAAACAGGTTAAGTACCGAATTCAGCCAGTCGCTGACCCAAATAGGAGCAAGCTACAAAGCTCAAGGTGTGCCGACTAAAATGATTGTATATGGAGATGGAGATTTAATAGCCAATGCTGTAAATAACCGGGGAGAGCCATCACCTTTAGGATTTAATATTTATGAGCAAAGGATCTATTCAGGCAATAAAAATCTTATATTGAATAGCATTGAGTATTTACTGGATGAACACCAAATGATGAATGCGAGAAATAAAGAAGTGAGGTTGCGTTTGCTGGATAAAGCTGAGTTGGTCACTTCGAAGTCTTTTTGGCAATGGCTTAATTTATTGCTGCCTGCAATACTGACCTTTATTGTCGCCTGGATTTTTCAAATCAGAAGAAAAAGATATTATGGACAATTGGTTTAAAACCACACTACTTCTGTTCGTGGTGCTACTATCATGTAGCAACAATGAATCCCGTGAAACCCAATTCAGCATTGCCGAACCTGAATTAATTAATAAAATTGAAATATCCGGCAAGTGGGGCCTTCAAACTATTAAAATCAAAAATGAACGTTGGTGGTTGAATGATACGATTAAGGTGAGACCAGATGCCATAGAGAATATTTTAAAGATCCTGCCTTCGATAAAAGTAAAAGTATTTCCTCCAAAATCTTCGTGGGAATTTATGATAAAAGCGATCCAGGAGGAAGGAGTGAAAGTCAGGTTTTATACTGCAAAGAATAAATTATTAAAAAGCCTCCTGATCGGTGGAACTACAAATGATGAACGTGGGACTTATGCGATGCTGGAGGGTTCTTCACAACCATATATCATACACGTTCCCGGATTTGAAGGTAGCCTGGCCAGCCGGTTTATATTACGGGAGGCTGAGTGGCGGGATAGAATGATCATTGAAGAAAATGCAGATGATATACAATCCATACAGGTTGACTACTCCAATAACCCTGAACTGAGTTTTCGCATTGAGCAAAAGAGTACTTTTTTATTTACGGTTACAGATCTTAAGCATCAGGAGATCCTTGGATCGATGCCCTTGATTAAAACATACCTGCAGGGGTTTAATAAAGTGCCCTGCGAAGGCATTGAAAACGATTTTGGAAATAAAAACCTGGTGTTGAACAGCGCTCCTTTTGTGTGGTTACAAATAAAGATTAAGAATAAACCTGTCCGTAACATTAAATTTTATACAATGGAAGCTGTCGGCGAAGAAGACAAGGAACGTATGTTTGTTTATGATGAACGGGACTTTTATCTGGCACAATGGCGAAACCTGAAAAAGATATTCAGATCTATTGATTATTTTAAAGTTAAATGAAAAGAGGGAATACATATGTAGTGGTGGGCCTGAGTCTTTCCTTTTTTTTTATATCATTTAATGGGTTAGAAAAGAAATGGGGCTTTTTCGGACACCGAAGAATTAACCGCCTGGCTGTATTTACGTTGGCACCTGAAATGATGCCTCTTTTTAAATCCAATATTGAATTTCTCACGGAACATGCCGTTGATCCGGATAAAAGGAGATATGCCGTTAAAGAAGAAGCGTCGAGACATTTTATCGATTTGGATCGATGGGAAAAATCGCCGGATACCAAATTACCAATTAAATACCTGGATGCTCTGGCACAAAACTGTAATCTGTACAAACATTCTTCCGGGCAATTAACACCGTTGATAATAAATCCTGGTTTAATTCTAATTAATAAAACTCACTTTTTAAAGACGATCAATAGTTCTTCAACGGATACCGCCAATGATATCTCATACAATAAATACAAACTTTTTATTGCGTCGAAGATTTTTCCTGCTCTCAGGAATTTAGATGAAGTTACATTCAGGGGTAAAGAGATTAATGATTTTTTTAATAAAAACATTGTCGATTCAGACGAGGTCTTTCGATGGTTAGATACATTTAGCATCCATGGAATACTGCCATACTACTTGCCTGCTAAATACAATCAGCTGGTGGATGCATTCAAAGCAAGAAATTTTGATAACATACTCAGACAGGCAGCAGAGATAGGTCATTATATCGGAGATGCTCATGTGCCCTTGCATACTACCAGTAATTATAATGGGCAGTTGACGAATCAACTTGGATTACATGCATTCTGGGAAAGCAGGATTCCTGAATTATTTGCTGACAAGGATTATGATTACCTGGTTGGTAAAGCGGTGTATATTAAAGATATTGAGTCTTTCGGATGGAGCGTGGTCAGAGCCAGTCATGCATTAGTGGATTCCGTCTTGTCGATAGAGAAAAGATTGTCTGTCACTCTTCCCCCTGATCGATTGTATTGTTTTGATGAAAGGTCTGGTGTTACAATAAGAATACAATGTGAATCTTTTGCAAGAGCCTACCAGGATGCCATGAAAGGTATGGTAGAGAAACGAATGCGCGAAGCAATATTATCAGTGGGAAGTATATGGTACTCTGCCTGGGTAGATGCAGGTCAACCGAATCTAAAAAAATTATACAGTAATCCATCTCCTGTAAAGTCAAAAGATGATGAAGAACTTGATAAAGCCTTTAAACTGAATTCGATTATCGGCCGGCCAGAAAATTGAATTAATATTTGAATTCAATTCATCTTCATTACCTTTTTAGTCAAACCACCTTTAGGACTGTAAACTTGTACAAAATACATGCCCGGTGGTAAATTAGAAGCAGGTTGGAGATCTATTGTGTGATTGCCGGAGATTAAATCTCCAAGTACTTTTTCCTGCAAAACCGAACCATTCATATTAAGGAGCCGGACTTTTGAATTCGGAAGCCTGGTAACGGCATTAAACTGTACATGAAGATTATCTACAAATGGATTTGGAAATACATTCATACGATCTAAACTTGCAACCTGATCACTAGATGCCACGGTATTACAACCTGAGCCACTTGTTTTAAATTTTAGCATAGTTTTAAACCGGCTGGTATCAGAATCACAAATGGTTTTAGATTCAACTATATAATCTGTACATGGTTTAAGCGATGCTAACATGACCATTGTATCTCTGGTGGGTAATGTATCCCATTTGCTTTCAGCAACTTCTTTATAGCGAATGAAATAAAATAGTTTTGGATATATTCTTTGATAAAATATAATAGCTGAATTATTCATAACCATCACCGTATCCAATTCTAAGACATCGGGACAATCAAATGATTTTGGCAAATATTTAATTGTATAATCCTCAACTTCGCCTGCATTGAAGAAATCACAAGGCTGGACCCTCGCCGTATCTACGATGGAGATAGGAGCTTTTAAAGCAATCCGGATAGTAGTTTTTCCCAAACTATCAATTTTAGTACGGGGCAGATAAATATTATTAACCAGGTTACCCTTCACCAATTTACTTCCACTGTCCCATACCAACTCAGCGGTATCGTTAAAATCATTGTCCTGGTTTCTATCTAACCAAACTCTTACGGCATACAGCGTAAGGCTATCTTTTAGTTTAGGATATATTTTTAATAGGATCTGACCATCTACATTAATAATTGGCATCAGGGAGTCAACATTGGTAAAATCTCCATAACCCTGGTTATCCCCACTTCTGAATCGCAAGCCATCTAATACTAATGAATCTATATAAATCCGGGTGGATAAACCTGCACTGATGCAAGCAGCACAGGAATTTTCAATTGCATTCAATGCTTTAAGGAGATTGAGGTAGCCTCCGGAATTAACTGCATTTTTTAATATAGCTAAAGTATCCACATTATTGAGGATAGCCTGTCTTACCATCAATGCGGCTGCGGGGGGATCTGTAAGAGCCAGATTGTCTAATTGAAAACATGAATTGGCATATAAAAGACCAATAGCTCCTGCAATGATCGGTGCAGCAAAGGAAGTACCTGCGTCCGTTCCGTATTTTCCATTTGGCCTGGTAGTAAATATAGTTTGTCCCGGAGCTGCTATATCAAGATTTTTTTGACCGGCTGCGCCATAACGCTTACCATCGGATCCAATCGAAGTCACTGCAATCAGATAATCACTTGGACATAAACTAGGCAAATCACCAATAGTATCCACATTTACGGTGGGCCTGTTATCAGCCGCAGATACATTGAGGATACCTGCTTTGCCCAATGAATCATACATAGCACACCAGAGCGGCGCATCCGATGCTTTTCCATTATCAATGCCCCAAGATGCGTTCGTCGCAACTACAAAAGCACCGGCATTTCCTAAACTCGCGTTGTATATTTTTCTTTGTTGAAGGATATAAGAATACCCGATGATCACATCAGCTTCGGTAATGCCTTTACGTACATCATATTTTAAATTCATCAATTTAATATTCCAGTTGGTACCTGAAACACCTACTCCATTATTTCCTCTGGCCCCGATCAGTCCATTCACGGATACTCCATGCTCTCCACCTTCAATACTATCGTTGCCGTTCAGTACATTCCATCCGGAATAGTCATCGATATATCCATTAGCATCGTCATCTATACCATTATGAGGAATCTCAGCTTTATTAACCCATTGATTACCGGAAAGGTCCGGATGGGTGGATTCAGTGCCATCATCGATGACCGCGATTACAATTTCCTTACCCGATTTTGTTTTGCCACCTGTGGATTTAAACCACGCCAGGGTAGCCTTAGTATCAATACCTTTAATTTTGCCATTGACACCATCATTAAGCCACTCCCACTGAGAGGTAAATTGTGGATCATTAGGGTTTCGGCGCATGGAAACCAGGTGATTGAATTGAGCTGTTACAGTCTTACGATGAGATCGTACTCGTTCGAGAACTTCATTTTCATTATACTGGGTAAAATCAAATGTGAGCTTATACCATATCTGGTTAGCAGATAAGGCAGTAGCAGATTGAAATGATCCCGCTCGCCGAAGGGATGAAATACCTGACACTACTTTTTTTAAGTCATTATTACTCCTGACCTGAATCAATATTTCTCCTTGCGTATGCTCTAATGCCTGAGCGACTATCGACCAAGTATTCATCAAAACCAAGAAGAATATAAATATTGCTTTTTTCATTTTTAAAATTACTTTATAAAATAATCAATGCATCCTGTCTCCCCGCAAAGTCATAGCAGTAATCAAATTTGCTTCAAATTCTATTAGCTGCTGCCATCTACTTATTGCTGATCCATGCTCATCATATTGTTTAGCCAGATCCAGGAAAAGTCGATAATGACCAGCTTCCGAAACCATGAAAGTATGATAAAATTCCCTTAATTTTTCATCTTCCAAATGAAGGGATAATAATCTAAAACGTTCACAGCTTCTGGCTTCAATCATCGCGAATACCAGTAGCCTGTCTATCAACCGGTCGTGTCTGGATCCTCCACTCCTTATAAATTTAAGTAATTCATTGACATATTCATCTGGACGCTGAGGTCCAAGCTTTAAATCAAATTCATTGATCAAAGTTAGAACCAGTCTGAAATGTCCCCATTCTTCCGTCACAATAGGAGCTAATGCATTGACCAGTTCAGTTTTGTCCGGATAGAGTTGTATAAGTGTGATACAGGAAGAAGCAGCTTTTTGTTCACAATAGGCATGATCCGTAAGTATGTCTTCCAGGTTTTTCTCTGCAAGATTTACCCAACGGGGATCGGTAGGAAGTTTGAGACCCAGCATCTTATTTTACGGCATTGATACAAGCTAACTGACGGGTGAAAAAATCAACATTATAAATCACATAGTCTTCATACCCGGATACAAAATTGAGCCTGATCGAATCAAGTTCGGAGCTGGAGAGCGATTTTTCATCTTCTTTATCAAGATAATACATGCCGGATAGTGAAGTAGTTTTTTTTATTGGATCTGATTTGCCGGTATCAAATCGACTATTGATCAACCGGATCTCTTTGCCATTGATCAATTTGATGTTCATAAAACTTTTATGCAGATTACCATAATGCTGTAAAGCCAGATCGGAAGCGATCTCAATATTAAGTTGTAAAAAAGTATATCCGGGTTCCTTACCTACAAATGCATAACCTTTAATATAACTGATGCCCCGTAGCGCTTTTTTGATTTCTTCCGGTGTATAAGCGAATAATAATTCGGGCTCTAAAGCAGTATTTTTGGAAGGTTCGTGTACCGGTTGAAAAGCACAATCATTTTTGACAATTTCTTTTGAAATCCATTTTTCGAAATTAAAATCTGAAGATGTTAAGCTTGAGTTAGCAGCTCTGGACGTATTTGTATTTGGGATTTCCTTAGGCGAATTAGTATTCACCGGGGGGTCTGAATGAAGCGGGGGAGAAGAATAAGGTGAAACAACTTTTGCTGTACGCAAATATTCATTATTGAAATAGTTTTTAATCTGCACAGGGGTCTGGTTTACTAGTGATTTGTACCGTTTACTAATTTCTATTTTGGCCTTTAAATTAATTTTGTGATTGGATAAATCAATTTTATTGGTTTTTAATTGATCATTCAATTGTTTTCTAAGATTAGTGTCCGAAGTGTTGAGGATTCTTGCATTTAATTCTTTAATGTCAATATTTGATTTTTTTATTTCCTCCTGCACCAGTATTTGCTCTTTCGAAGCCATGGTCGCGAGGTTTTGAACATAGGATTTTGGGTCTATATCCCATGGATGTCTTGCAGTATCCTGACTCTTTGCGGCAAACGGCAAAAAACAAAAAAAGACAAAAACAAATAGAATCTGGACCAGGGTCCCCGGATTAATTTTAATCATGAATATTCAAATGATAAATTTACATACTAAAGATCAAATGATGTGTTATAGTCCCGGAGATCAATAAAAAAAATATAATTTTTGCAAAACTAATGAAGGTGCCGGGGGCTTAATTCTATGAGATCTATAAAACGATAGGGTTACGGAATAATACCGGTCATAAAACACACAAAACGCAATAGTTTGATGACTTCTTCACACACAAATAAAGATGAGTATATTTGCACCCAAATTTGAAGAATGGGTTTGACTCTTGCACAATATATCGAAGTAAATAAAGGTCGATTTCTGGATGAATTGATGGACCTGCTCAGGGTGCCTTCGATAAGTGCCGATCCAAAATATAAAGGTGACGTAGCCAAAACGGCTGAGATGGTTTCTAACTTCCTCACCCAGGCTGGTTGCGTTAGCGTCACCATTTATCCTACGGCTGGTCATCCAATCGTATATGGTGAAACGATTTTATCCAAGGATTATCCTACGGTTTTAGTTTACGGTCATTATGATGTTCAACCTGCTGATCCAATAGATCTTTGGCATTCTTCTCCATTTGAACCAGAGATTCGCGATGGGAATATTTATGCAAGAGGCTCTTGCGATGACAAGGGTCAGTTTTTTATGCATATCAAAGCATTTGAAGCCATGTTGGCTACGCAAAACCTTCCCTGCAATGTCAAGTTTATGATTGAAGGAGAGGAAGAAATAGGTTCCAGTAATCTTGAACATTTTTGCAAAGACCATAAGGAGCTTTTGTCCTGTGACGTCATTTTGATTAGTGATACCAGTATAATTGCTAATGATATTCCATCCTTAACTACAGGATTGAGAGGTTTAAGTTATGTCGAGGTTGAAGTGGTAGGACCTAATAGGGACTTGCATTCAGGAGTCTATGGCGGTGGGGTGACCAATCCTATCAATGCTTTGACTAAAATGATTGCCTCGCTTCATGATAAAAATCATAAGATCACTATTCCTGGATTTTATAATCAGGTAAAATTGGTATCGGATCAGGAACGGATTATGATGAACGAAGCCCCGTTTAATCTGCATGAGTATCAATCTGATCTCGGTATAGATGCAGTGACTGGTGAAGACGGTTACACTACCATTGAGAGGACTTCTATCCGGCCTACGCTGGATGTCAACGGCATATGGGGTGGGTATATTGGAGCAGGAGCTAAGACCGTTTTGCCTTCAAAAGCTTTTGCTAAAATAAGCATGCGGCTGGTTCCGGATCAAACTCCGGACGAAATCACTGATTTATTTTCAAAGTATTTTATTTCCATTGCTCCTCCAGGTGTAACAGTAAAAGTGACACCACATCATGGGGGATTTCCAGCTGTAACTCCTACAGATTCTATCGAATATATCGCTGCCGAAAGGGCCATGACAGAATCATTTGGAGTTAAACCTTTACCCCAACGCGGAGGAGGGAGTATTCCTATCGTCTCTTTATTTGAACGGGTACTTGGTGTAAAGACAGTTATGATGGGATTTGGCCTGGATTCTGATAATATTCATTCACCAAACGAGAAATACGGACTATTTAATTTTTATAAAGGAATTGAAACTATTCCATTATTTCATCGTCATTATGCCGAACTAAAAAAATCTTTATAAAACAATGAAAATTTTTATTCTGCTCTTTGGAGCAATTTTATCTTTTAATTTCATGGATGCTCAAACTGAAAAAATAACTGTACAAAAAGACACCGTAATTACAGACTCACTCTCTTATGCTTTAGGTAATTTGTTGGGTGCAAGTCTTAAAAATCAAGGTTTCAATGAATTGAACCTGGATGATTTGAACAAAGGTATTTTGCACCAGATTTTGGGAATGTCCCAGATCGGACTGCAGGAATGTGATAATTTAGTACAACAATATGTGATGGCAAAAAAACAAGCTGAATTCGGACCAATCAAAGAAGCAGGCGAAAAATTTCTGGCGGATAACGTAAAAAAACCGACTGTAAATGTCACTCCTTCTGGATTACAATATGAAATCATTACTCCAGGTACGGGGAAGAAACCCGGACCGGCGGATAGTGTTACCGTTCATTATGAAGGGAAACTCATTGATGGTACTGTCTTTGACAGTTCTATTAAGCGGGGTCAGCCGATCGTACTGATGACCAACCAGGTTATAGCAGGATGGGCAGAAGCGATCCAACTGATGAAAGAAGGGGCTAAATACAAACTGTACATTCCGTATCAATTGGGTTATGGAGAGCAGGGTGCAGGTCAACAGATTCCTCCTTTCTCTGCATTAATTTTTGAAGTACAATTGATTAAGGTAGGATCATAATCATTTGCATGCATGCGAATAGATATCATTGCAGCGCTTCCTCATTTTTTTGACAGCGTATTTGACAATGCTATCTATCGCCGTGCCATTGAGGCGAAAATAATCTCCGTTGAAGTCCATGATCTTAGGGATGAGGGTCTGGGTTCCTATAAGCAAATAGATGATTACGCATATGGAGGCAGTGCAGGCATGGTATTGATGCCTGAACCTTTGGCCAATAGTATCGAAAAGCTAACTGGACTATATGCCTATGATGAAATCATTTACCTAACACCAGATGGTGTCACCTTCAATCAATCTATAGCCAATCAATTATCACTGAAACAAAATCTGCTGATTATATGTGGACATTACAAAGGGATAGATCAGCGTATCCGGGATCGATATATCACCCGTGAAATATCAATAGGGGATTATGTGTTATCCGGCGGTGAAATTGCAGCTTCTGTTCTGACGGATGCTGTTATCAGGCTAATCCCCGGGATCATGGGTGATGAATCATCTGCTTTATCGGACTCACATCAGGATGGTTTACTGGCTCCACCAATTTATACCCGTCCAGCAGATTTTCGTGGTTTGAAAGTTCCGGACATCTTATTGAGTGGCAATGATAAAAAAATTGCTGAATGGAAACATGATCAATCTCTGGAAAGGACGAAAGAGAGAAGAAAGGATCTGTGGGATAAGTATGCGAATTAAGTATCTTCTTATTAACCTATTCCTACATGATCAATATTGAATCCCAATTGTTTGAAAAGATAAATTTCATGGACACACCATTGGTACCAGGCAATTACGAGAAGTGTACGTTTAACCAATGTGATTTTTCAGAAGTAGATTTAGCAGATATCAATTTTTACGAATGTCGATTCACCGGATGCAATCTAAGTCTTGCGAAATTTTCAAAAAATACGATGAACGAAGTCCTTTTTAAGGATTGTAAACTGGTAGGCTTACATTTTGAATATTGTAATGATGTATTATTTACGGTGACGTTTGAAAAATGCCAGTTGAATCTATCTTCTTTTTACAGGATGAAGGTGAAGAAAACTAAATTTATACATTGTATGATGCATGAAGTTGATTTTACGGAGACCGATCTCAGTAGTTCTGTATTCCAGCAATGTGATTTATCCGGAAGTACTTTCCTGGATACGAATCTTGAAAAAGCAGATTTTAGAACAGCCTATCATTACCACATTGACCTTGAATCAAACAGGATAAAAAAGGCTAAATTTTCAAAAGAAGGTATCCTGGGTCTATTGTATAAATATGATATTGATATCGAATGATTATCTTTTAATCACCCGTTCTGAAAACAATACTCGGTTTTTATCTGCCAGCTGTATAAAATATAATCCGGTATTCAAATTTCCGGCCTGAATCAAAAGCTGATTTTGTCCCCGTTGTACCTTAGTATCTTGTATGTACATCCGTCTGCCCAGTAAATCTGTAATCATTACTTTACCTTCAAAAGATTCGTTGCTTTCAAAGTCGAGGTGAACTGTTTCATTCATAGGATTGGGATAAATTTTTACAGATAGTCGTATTCCTTTTACTTCATAAATGCTTACCGTATTACAATCATCCTGAAGGGTCTTAGTGATCTGGCCCCTGATTTCACCATTAGGAAATAGTGTGGTATGAACATTATAATACCCCAGGCCATTAATCAGTGAATCAGCAAACGTGGTTCTGACTACATTAAAAAACCCTCCTTGAGCATTACCTGTAGCGCCGGTGATTCCGAGGTTGACAAATATTCCGCCGGAGACTCCTTTAGCACCTATATGAATATGTCCGGATATAGCATTTCCTGTAAGCCCATTCGTCATGACCTCTACATGCCCTAATATTTTGTTCCTATCGAATGACAATAAACCAACACCTATCCCGGAACTATTATTGGTGGGTACTTCTTGTCTCGAACATAAACTTGCAATCATACTTTCTCTTATAATTGAACTGGTCTGTCCTCTGATTTCTCCCCCCGGATTAGCAACCGTATGAAGATTGAGGTAGACTTCACCTTTGATTATTTTAGATAACGTATCTGGTTTGACTGCAGCGCGACCTATAAATGCAGGTGTTCCGACAAGAGGTGTAAAGGGAATTATGATCCCACCATCCACACCTTTTGCTCCTATGTGAAAATGTCCGGCATTGGGCACTATGCTGTCGTATAGCACCAAATAATTAAGTGTATCTAAAACAGGATCCAACCAACCTATAGCTAACGCTTTACCTCTTGAATTGGTCGGCGAGGTTTCACCAGCACCATTTGCTAAAACATCAAAAGCTACCTGATCCACAAATCCAAGTGTTGAGCGGATTTCCCCATTAGGATTTGCAGTTGTATGAACATTAACATAAACCAGGTCATTAAACAAACTATCTACAAAAGCGCTATTGACGTCTAGAGTTCCCGTTAATAAATTTCCTGAAAAACTTAAAGGATAAGCAATAGGACCGGCTTTTCCTGCTTCACCATAATGAAGGTGAGCACCAATGATAGGACCAGACAAACCTGTCACCAAAACTTTATATTCTAATTTGGTTTCACTACCGGACAAAACGAAACTACCCAATCCAAGGGCTGAAGTAGTGACTGCCGGAACCTCATCTGATCCATGCATTACTCCTGCAAACAAAATATCATTTTCAATTAATACCTGTCCCCGCATTTCTCCATTGGGATTGGCTGAGGTATGCACATTGATGTAAATGGCTGTGCTATTGATAGCAGTCAAAATTTCTTTCGTAAGTGTAATATTTCCACTGATGAGATTTCCTTTAACAAGAGGTAACAAATTAAGTACAATGCCTCCATTTGCTCCGAAAAAACCTAAATGAAAATGACAATTGATCACAGGACCACTTAAGCTATCGAAAACACCCAGGATGGTTAATGTTTTATAATCTTCTTGCAGCGTAAAGGTTACAAGCCCTTTGGCTTTGCTATTTGTAATAGCGGGAACCTCCTGATTGGCTGAAAGACGAGCGTACATTAAAATCCTACCATCTTTATTTCCAGCATTAAGTACATTGACTAATGTGACGAATAATGCAATGAACAGGAAGAAATATCTTTTTTTCATGAGTGAATAGTTTGTTGTATTTAAAAAACTTAAAATCAATGAATGGTCATCCAATAAATATTAAAATGATATGTGATTTTAAAAGGGGTATTCTATAAAATCACTTAAATGTAATAAAACCTCGTTAGAAAAAATACAAATTTCAAATCACTTTGCTAATAATGAACAGCATTGAAGTATTAAATAAGTTAACAACAAATTCAATAGACCATTTCATCTATTATTTGAAAGAAAATGGGAAAAATATGGGCTAGATAAATCAACGAGTAGAGATAAGAATAATTCAGTTCTACTTCATCATTAAATTTGACTACAAATAAGCCTGGTATATTTATTGCATTATAAATGCAACCTGGCCTTTCTCCCTAAAAGAATGTCATTGCTTTCTACACGGTCCTCATCCGGCACGCAACAATCTACCGGGCATACTGCAGCACATTGGGGTTCATCATGGAATCCTACACATTCAGTGCATTTATCAGGTACTATAAAGTATAAATCCTGTGCAACGGGTTTGTTTTTTTGTGACGCATCTACTACACTGCCATCTTCCAGAGTATACATGCCGGTCACTGTATTACCATCATTGATAGCCCAGTCTACACCACCTTCATAAATCGCATTATTAGGGCACTCAGGTTCGCAGGCTCCGCAGTTAATACATTCGTTCGTAATTCGTATTGCCATAATCAATTCTTAAACACAATTGTCTTATTCAAAGTTTATGCAAAGATATGATTTATAAAGAGATAGATATACTAAACTTTACAAGAATTACCTATTTTGGCACCATGGGGAAACGAGACTTGAAAGAAGTAATGATATTAAATGCCGCCGAACAAGTCTTTGAAGTAGTGGGATTTGCCAATGCTAAAATGGAGGATATTGCTAAGGCGGCTTCCATGAGCAAAGGAAGCATCTATTTTTATTTTCAAAGTAAAGAGAATCTTTACATGGCAGTGACTTACAGGGGTATGCAAAAACTGAATGATCTGATGTATACCAGTCTCTCTGCCCATAAAGATGCGAGTGGAGCTAAATCAGTAATAGGGTTGTTAGAAACCTACATCGATTTTGCCGAAGATTATCCATTGTATATCGAATCCCTGCTTGATTATATGGCTATCAACAGATCGTCTTCATCCGGACAGGATTCTGCCAAGATGACGGAAGCGATGTTACAAAGCATATATTATCAGAAAATTCAGGATATCCAGAATATCCCGGTGACTTTAGCGATTAAAGAAATTGAAAGAGGGTGGAGTGACAATAGTGTAGGAAACAAAAACAAACCAGAGCTTTTATTTATTACCGCATGGGCAACTATAGTAGGTTATCTCAAACTAACTACAGCTTCCGGTAAACATAGATCAACACTTCATAAGATTAATAAACAGGAGTGGAAAAAATATGTATTGCAATTAATGCGAAACCAATTGGAGAAAAAGGACTAATTATTTCGGATATCCGATGTCGGATGTCGGGATATGATCGAAATCCGCAATCCGAAATCCGACATGGTTAATCCGATATCTGAATTCCGAAATAGATTAGTCAATCAGGATAAAATCATCCAGCTCCACATTTTCAAAATCACTTGCTTTTTCTTCAACCCATTGCATCAGCCAGTTATCCGGAGCCATTTCGATGGTGTCTTCTGAATCTATTGTGTATTTGTTCATAATTAATAATTTGTATATCTAGTTAACGAATGAGATAGGGTATTGGTTTTTTTTCAATGTTAAATCTGCAATAAGTCTTCGATGATTTTTTACATTCATCAATGGATACTTGGTAAATCGCTTCACACCCATCGCTAAAGTCTTAAGCATATCACCTTCACAAAAACTTGCCAACGCATCGAGGGCATTTTTATTCATTCTCGCGTTAGCATCGTGGAAAAATACTTTCAAGGCTGCTTCCTGCAGTGGTCGTTGTTCCTGTTTGATATTTAAATCCGCTTGTTTTTCAATGCGAAGTAATAACGACTCTGCATTCAGGATATCGATCATCATATCCGAACAGTTCGTAACGATTTCCTGTTCATCCTGTAATTGCAATTTACCTTCCATTTGATATTTTACAGCAGCCCCTGCAACTAATAGTGCTAATTTTTTAAAATCTTTAAGTGCAACACGTTCATCGGCAAATGGTCCTTCAGGACGATCCATAGAAGGCATAGAAGTCAATTCTTTTTGTACCGCCCAGGCAGCATCCGTAAGATTGACATGGCCCTTCATGGCACGTTTCATCAGCATATCAAATATGAGAAGACGGTTGATTTCATTGGTGCCTTCATAGATCCTGTTAATTCGTGCATCGCGATAAGCTCTTGCTACGGGATTTTCTTCTGAAAAACCAAGACCACCATGTATTTGAACTGCTTCATCGACGACATACTCCAGCACTTCTGAAGCATTTACTTTGAGTATTGAACATTCGATAGCATATTCTTCGGCAGATAAAAGTTTTGCTTCGGAAGGAGTATGACCGTCCGCAATTAATTGTTCTGTTTTTTCTTGCAACAGATTCGATACTCTGTACATCGTACTTTCTGCAGCATAGGATCTGATGAATTGTTCTCCCAATTTGTATTGAATGGCACCGAATTGACCAATGGATTTACCAAACTGGATTCTTTCATTAGCATATTGGGCACTTTTGGTAATTAATGATTTACATCCTCCAATACAAAAAGCTGCTAATTTGAACCGCCCAATATTTAAAGCATTGAAGGCTATTTTGTGACCTTTGCCTACCTCGCCCAACAAGGCATTACGATCAATTTCCACATTTTCAAAAAATACCATACGGGTAGATGATCCTTTGATCCCCATTTTCTTTTCTTCTTCACCAAGTGTAAGACCTTTTTTTCCGGCATCAACCAGAAAACAAGAAAACCCGCCTTTGCCATTTGGCCATTCGGATCCAGAAACCTGTGCGAAAACAATAAAAAGATGTGCCCATCCTGCATTGGAGATCCACATCTTTTGACCGTTTAATATAAAATGTTTACCGTCATCACTCAGGACTGCTTTTGTTTTTGCCGCTAAAGCATCCGATCCGGATGAAGGTTCAGTGAGGCAATAGCTTGCAATGGTTTCGCCAGTGATTAGTCCCGGCAGATATTTCGTTTTTTGATTTTCTGTTCCAAAATAAAGTATTGGTAACATTCCGATACCGGTGTGTGCTGCATACGTGGTTGAAAATGATCCCATAGGTCCAAGGATCTCTGTCACTAAAGTATTCATATTTGTATCCAGATCTATTCCACCGTACTCTTCTGGCATATGGATACCTAAAAAGCCCAATTCACCCATTCGTTTCATTAACCCGATGGAAAGTCCTTCTTCCTGTACTTCGATGCGGGCTGAATTAGGCCTTATTTCATTATTCAAAAAATCCTGAGCGGTCTTAGCGACCATCAAAGATTCTTCACCAAATTGTTCAGGAATAAACGTCTGACCAGGATCAGAATCTTTTACCATGAATTCACCACCTTTCAGGGTTTGAGTTAGTGTTGCAGTATCCATATATTACAGATTTATAATATTTGACCCAAAGTTAAATAAATTATACAACTAGTCTGGGACTATTCTGATATGATTAACAAAATATGTGCTTTTTCGACGCAAACGTCAACTATTGGATATAAATGCAATTTTTGACTTTCGGTCAAAAAATGAGTTTTTATTGTCGAATTTTAAAATTTGTAAATCTGATTTGTTCAATCATTAGGGTTTATCTAATTTCAAAGAAAATATCCTACTATGAAAAGACGGTGGATTGTAAGTAGTTTGGTTTTTATCATTTTACACATTGCTTTATTATCATCTTTTGGTCAGCAAAATAAAACTCATGTCCATAAGAAAAAGCCGGCCAAGTCTGCAACTACAATCAATGTGGCATCAACAGCTCAATCCAAATTATTTGATGAGAAAAATTTTAAAGCATTGAAGTGGCGCAATATTGGTCCATTTCGTGGAGGTAGATCAACTGCTATTAGCGGTGTACGTGATCAAATCTATACTTTTTACATGGGTTCAACAGGTGGTGGTCTATGGAAAACAATAGATGGAGGAAGCAAATGGAAAAATATATCCGATGATTTTTTTAAAACGGGATCTGTAGGTGCTATACAGGTAGCTTCATCTGATCCTAATGTGGTCGTAGTGGGTATGGGAGAAGCTCCCGTGCGAGGAGTCATGACATCCCATGGAGACGGTGTCTATAAATCAACAGATGCCGGTAATACGTGGAGTCATATGGGTCTTGATCGGGTCAGGCAAATTTCTAAAATTAGAATTCATCCCAATGATCCTAATCTCATCTATGTGGCTGCCCAGGGTAGTCCCTACCAACCAACATCCGACCGGGGAGTGTACAGGACAAAAGATGGAGGTAAGATTTGGGAAAAGATTTTATTTGTAAATGATAGCAGTGGGGCTTGTGACCTGACCATGGATATGAAGAATCCTCGTGTATTGTATGCCGCATTTTGGGATCATCAACGATTGCCCTGGTATATAAGAAGTGGAGGTAAGGGAAGTAGTATCTGGAAATCTACAGACGGAGGGGATTCATGGAAAAAACTTACCGTTGGATTACCAAAGGATATCATGGGTAAAATCGGTATATCAGTTTCTATGGCTAATCCTCAGAGGGTCTATGCACTGATTGAAGCTGATGAAGGAGGATTGTTCAGATCGGATGATGGTGGAAATACTTTTGCCCTGATTAATAGTGAACGGATTTTACGGGCGAGAGCCTGGTATTATATGCATGTTTTTGCTGATCCTGTAAATGCGGACCGGGTAATTGTTTTAAATGCACCTTATATGGAGTCCATGGATGGTGGTAAATCATTTAAAAGTATAAGTACTCCCCATGGTGATAATCATGATCTATGGATTAATCCTGATAATAATTCGATTATTGCAAATTCTAATGATGGGGGAGCTAATATCTCCTACAATGGCGGACTCAACTGGAGTACGCAGGATAATCAGCCCACTGCTCAATTCTATAGAGTGAATGCGGACAACAGATTTCCGTATTGGTTATATGGAGGCCAACAGGATAATACGGCTGTTGCAGTGATGAGCCGAACTGCTGGTCCCGGAATTTCGGGTAAAGATTTTATCAATATTGCCGGATGTGAAAGTGCGTGGCCTGCATTTGATCCGAATAATCCAAGATATATTTATTCAGGATGTTATCAGGGAATTATTGAAGAATATGATTGGGAGACCAAAGAGTCTAAAGATATAATGGCTTATTCTTTTCTGGGTCTTGGCATGAATCCCAGTGAACTTAAATATCGTTTCAATTGGAATGCGCCTATCGTGGTCTCTAAATTTCATCCTAATGTAATCTATCATGGCGGAAATAAGGTTTTAAAATCCACTGACAGAGGTGTGAGCTGGATGGAGATCAGTGGTGACCTTACACGAAATGAATTATCCAAACAAGGCAAGGGGGGAGGTCCCATCACTAATGAAGGTGCCGGTGGAGAAAATTACAATACAATATCTTGTATGATCGAATCACCTTTGGATTCTGCTGTTATATGGGTAGGATCAGATTGTGGACTGATTCACCTAACAAGAGATGGAGGTAAGACCTGGTTAAACGTAACTCCTCCGGGATTACCGGAAGGACTTATCAATCGCATTGACGCCTCACCTTATAATCCTGGTAAAGCATATATTGCTTATAACCGATATAAGTTTAATGATTTTGAACCACATATCTATATCACGGATGATTTTGGTAAGACCTGGGTTCATAAAGTAAAAGGAATAGGTGAGGAAGCTCATGTTCGGGTAGTCATAGAAGATCCTGTAAAAAAGGATTTATTATATGCAGGTACAGAGACCGGCTTATACATGTCCATGAATGGCGGCGATGAATGGGAAAAATTTCAATTAAATCTTCCAATTGTACCCATTACGGATCTCAAAGTCCACCAGGGAGATTTACTTGCTTCCACTTCGGGCAGAGCCTTTTGGATTCTTGATGATCTGAAGCCTTTGTATGAGTATAATCCAAAGGACCAGGATAAAATCTTAAAAGTTTATGAACCGGAATCTGTGGTCCGATTCAGTGGTAGTTCCGGAATTCCGGGATTACCTGCATCAGGAGATTTAGGAGAAAATCCGGCAGGAGGAGTTGTGATTTATTATTCATTGAATATAAAAGATACTTCCGATCATCTTACTGCACAGATCACCGATGAAAATGGTCATATCATACGAAGTTATGGTTCCAACGAAAAGCCAAGCTCCAAAAAAGCTACCCGTGATACGGGCATGAATAGGTTAGTTTGGGACTTCAGGACTGAATCACAAGAATTACCTGAAGGATTAATGGCTGTCGGCGGAAACACCGGGTACCGCATAGCACCGGGTAATTATCAGATCAAAGTATCGTATGGTAAAGAATCAGAGATAAAAAAATTTGAAGTAAAAAATGATCCAAGACAAACGAACTCCAGAGAACAGTTTGCTGATCAACAAAACATATTAAATGAATTAAAAATTTCCATTGATGACATTTACGAACAAGTTAAAAAAATGAGGTACATCAAGGATCAGGTGAATGCATTTACCAAACGTGGAGGTAATGAAAATAAGGAAATAAAAGACAAAGCGATTTCAATTACTAAACAAATAGACAGTATCGAATCTAAATTAGTTCAGGCAAAGATGAAGACACAACAGGATGTGGTAAATTTTGAAAGTCAGTTGGATGCTAAATTGAGTCATATTATGGACTTGATCGATCAGGGCGTACCTCCGGTGACTCAAGGCCAGAAAGCCCGTGCAGTAGATCTGATTAAAGAGTGGGTAGAAGACAAAAAAATCGTAAATAAAATCATCGGAGAAGAAATAAAATCATTGAATGAATTAATAGAAAAAAATAAAATACCTTTTATCTCTACCGAAAGAAAAACAGAAAAACCTCTTAACAAAAGTTAGAGTGTTTCCATTATTAACATGTTCGCTTTATGGGTGTATGTGAAACTAATCCGTGAGTAAATTAAAAGGATTTTTAAGGCAACTTTCCTTCATTTGCAATTTTCTGATCAATGGTTTGTTACTCTAAGAGTTGGAGCAATTCTTTGACATACGTTTTGTAGGGAAGAATAAAATAATAGGACTTACTTTTATTTCTAAAATTTGCCGGAATGAAAATGAAGTACTTTACCCTGAGACATTCAATGCTTCTTGTTTTTAATGTATTGATCTTTATGATCTTTGGATACCCGGTAGAGGGTCAGACCAGGAAAAAAAAGGTCAAAATTAATGCAGAAGCATTGAAAGAAGCTGTCAAGTCAGCTCCCATGTATCAATTGAAATTAATCAGCGGAGGGTTAAGTGTGTACAGAATATTATTACCGTCTCATCCGAGCCCTTTTGAAATCCGTGCTTCTGAAGTATTGCAAAGCTACCTGCTTAAAATATCCGGAGCCGCTCTACCCATTATTAAATCTACAGATGCCAGGTCTGATTTTGAAATAGTCCTTGGACAAAATGAACGGCTGGATGAACTTAGAAACAGAATCAATTTAAATGAACTTAAGCACGATGGTTTTTTGATCAGGACTGACAGTACCCGATTGATTATAGCGGGAGGTGACGAAAAAGGAACCTTGTATGGAGTTTATTCTTTTCTTGAAACTTACCTGGGCTGCAGAATGTATTCTCCAAAAGTGAAAATAATACCGTCCGGTTATACTATCAACTTGTATAAAATAGAAGATAAGCAGATACCGGTCATTGAATATAGAGACACACATTATAAATCATCCTGGGACAAAGAATATATTGACTGGCATAAGCTGGATCAGGACGAACAGGGAGCCCGTACAGATTGGGGAATGTGGGTGCATACCTTCAATGAATTATTGCCACCTGCAGTATTTTATCCGATGCATCCTGAATATTTTGCAGAAGTCAAAGGCAAACGATTACCTACTCAGCCCTGTCTTTCCAATCCGGAGGTGCTCAGTATAGTAATTCAGAATTTAAGGAGAAAGATTGCGCAAAAACCTGATGCAAGATATTGGTCGGTCAGCCAAAATGACAACAGGGATTATTGCACCTGTGATAAATGCAAAGCCATTGATTCCCTGGAGGGATCTCCTTCTGGATCGATCATCCGTTTTGTCAACCAGGTTGCAGAACAGTTTCCTGAAAAAATGATTTCCACGCTGGCCTATGAATATGGCCGGCATGCACCAAAAATGACCAGGCCGGAAAAGAATGTAAACATCATGCTTTGCAGTATTGAAGCATTCAGGCATAAACCTATTGCAGAGGATACAGCCAGTGCGGACTTTGTGAAAGATTTAAAAGATTGGGGCGAAATAGCGAAGGACATTATCATTTGGGATTATGTCATTCAATTTCCTAACCTATTAAGTCCATTTCCCAACTTACATGTATTGCAACCGAATATTAAATTATTTGCACAATACGGAGTCAATGCATTGTTTGAACAAGGCAATCGGGAAGTAGGTGGGGAATTTGCAGAACTCCGCGCTTATCTTATTTCTAAATTGATGTGGAATCCAGATATCAATATTGATTCTTTGATGAATGATTTTTTGAATGGATATTATGGACCTGCCGGGACTTTCATAAGAACATACATTGATGAAATGAAGACGGCATTACTTCAATCCAATAAACCATTAAGAATTTTTGGAAGCCCCAATGAAGCAGCTACCAGTTACCTGACACCAGCATTATTAACCCGGTATAATGAATTATTTAATGGAGCGGAAAAGGCTGTAGCAGAATATCCTGAAATTCTCGAAAGGGTACGGATTGCAAGGTTGCCCATTCAATTTGCCAAAATGGAACAATCGAAGAAAAACTGGACTGGTGATCAGGGATTATTTATTAAAGAAAATAATACCTGGATTCCACGTAATGAAATCAGATCCATGATAGATCCATTCACCGATTTATGTATAAGACAAGGTGTAACGAAAGTAAAAGAGTGGAGTACCTCACCGGAAGAGTATAGATCCTCTACTTATAAACTCTTTTACGATGGAATGAATGAACATTTAGCCTATAATAAACCGGTTACATGGATTAGTCCTGATACCAGTGCTATCAGCTTTGCAAAAAGAAGTATGCTTAACGATGGAGTGCGGGGAGGTCATGATAATGGATACAATTGGTTGGCTTTTCAGGGAAGAGATCTTGAAGTCATCATTGATTTGCAGGATATAAAAAAAGTAAGACATATCGAATCTGCTTATTATCAGTTGGCCTTCTGGCTTCATATTTTACCGAAGAGGGTGGAGTATTTTACATCTGTAGATGGAACTAATTTTTCAATGGCTGGCTCTCAAGACAATACACTGCCAATCGATCAGTATGGTGCATTTCAACGGGATTTCATCAGTGAATTTAGTCCAAGGGATGCACGATATGTAAAAGTGAAAGCTTATACTATTGGTGCTACGCCAAGCTGGCATCCGGGTGCAGGTCGTATGCCTTATATTGTAATAGATGAAATCGTAGTGGAATAATACCAATGAATCTGCGTACAAATTTTATTCTCCTTTTTATTTGTATTAAGCTTGTTATACAGTGCCAGGTATTACCGGTATTACCAGAGGATATTAATACAGAGTATAAAAAATTACCTGATGGAATTGGCTATAACCTGTTTGTCAAACCAATTTTGTCCGATAAATGTTTTGCTTGTCATGGCAATGATGGCAATAAACGAAAAGCGGGACTAAGACTTGATTTAGCTTCAGCAGCATATGGGCCATTACCGCAAAATCCAACTAAAGTTGCGATCCGCCCGGGAGAATTGACGCAAAGCGAAGTCTATCATCGTATAATCTCTACGGACCCTTATTACCTGATGCCTGATCCGGAATCCCATCTGGCGTTAAGTCCTAAAGAAAAGGCAATTCTTATCAAATGGATTATTGAAGGGGGAGCTTATCAACCACATTGGGCATTCGTACCTCCCGTTAAACCTTTGATTCCTTCCATTCAATTAAATGCATGGGCAAAGAATCCTATCGATTTATTTATAGCCTCAAAACTTGAGAAAGAAAATTTAAAACCAAATAAAGAATCAAACAAAGAAGTATTATTGAGAAGACTCACCTTTGATTTAACAGGATTGCCTCCAAGTCTCTCGGAGCTAGATGCTTTCTTAATCGACACTTCTGTCAATGCCTATGAGAAACAAGTAAACCGATTATTACAATCAACACACTATGGTGAAAAAATGGCTGTAGATTGGTTGGACCTTGCCCGGTTTGCAGACTCTCACGGATATACCGTCGATCGATTGAGAAATATGTCTCCCTATAGAGATTGGGTGATTAATGCTTTTAATCAAAACATGCCTTATTCCACCTTCGTTCAATATCAGTTAGCGGGTGACCTTATGCCTCATCCTACGAGGGAGATGAGAATAGCTACTGCTTTTAACCGCAATCATCCTCAGAATATGGAAGGAGGTATTATTGAAAGTGAATACCAGACGGAATATGTTATGGATCGTACCAATACGTTTGGTCAGGCTTTTATTGGATTGACGGTAGGATGTGCCCGATGTCATGACCATAAGTTTGATCCGTTTTCGCAAAAGAATTATTATGAATTGTTTTCATTTTTCAATAATGTAAAAGAAGCAGGTCAAATAGCCTGGAATGATGATCTACCCACACCCACGATACTATTGCCTTCTCCGGAACAAGAAAAAATTATTCAGTTCATAAATAATTCCATTGATAAACAAAAAGAAAAACTAAACGATGAAACAACACATGCAGATAAAAAATTTGAAAGCTGGTTGCAATCCTTAACGTATAAAAAACTTAATAATCAGACGATACCCACCAGCGGATTACAAGCCTATTTTCAATTTGAAAATACATTATCAAACTCACTGAACAGTGCGCAAGTTGGTAAAATGCACCGGGAAACTGATACTTTAACTGAGAAGCCGGTTTTCGAAAAGGATAATAAAAACAATGTCTTAGTATTGGATGGTGATGGGTATCTGGATTTACAAAACATTGGTATTTTCAGAAAATCGGATCCTTTTACCATAGCATTAAAACTCAAAATCCCAAAAGAGCTTGAAGAAGGAGTACTATTTCATAAATGTATCGCAGAACGATTATATAATTTTAAAGGGTATAATCTTTCTTTGAAAAATAATAAATTAGAAATCTGTTTTGCACACACTGCGCCCTCCAATGCTATTACAGTAATTACAAAAAATCAAGTTCAGAAAGGAGAATGGATGCATCTGGCTATGACCTACGATGGATCATCCATGGCTGCAGGAATAAAGTTATATATAGACGGACAAGCTATGGAGTTGGAAACTTCGATGGATCAATTGTATAAGGATATCATTTTCTTTTCAAAAGAAGAACCTGGCTTACAAATAGGAGGGTGGTGGAGAGGACTTGGATTTAAGGGAGGAAGAGTTGATGATCTTGCAATTTATAATAGAGTGATTAGTGCTTTTGAAGTAAAAGTACTTGGAGGGAAAATAACATGGGAAGGTATTTGTAGCAAAGGGTATGAACAATTGTCCATTGAAGACAAATCTATCTTAAAGGAATATTATTTGTTTAATGAAGATGAAAAAATCAAAGAAGAAGCGAATCAATTGAAAAGATTAAGATCTATGTTATCCGATTCGACGGAACATATAGATGAAATAATGGTCATGCAAGAGATGCCCGAGCCGAGACAAAGTCATATCCTGATCAGAGGTAATTATGATACTCCTGGTGAAGAAGTGATGCCAAATACACCAAGCTCAGTTTTATCTTTTGATGCTAATTTACCAAGGAACAGATATGGTCTTGGACAATGGCTTCTAGATCCGCATAATCCACTTACTGCCAGGGTCGAAGTCAACAGACTTTGGCAAATATTTTTTGGTACCGGTATCGTAAAAACGACAGAAGATTTTGGCAACCAGGGTGAAGCTCCAAGTCATCCTGAATTACTTGATTGGCTTGCACTTCAGTTTATTGATTCCGGATGGGACATTAAAAAGTTGATAAAAACTATTGTATTGTCCGCAACTTATAGACAAGATTCTAAATCCTTTCCAGGATTATCTGAAATCGATCCTGATAACAGACTATTGGCAAGAGGTCCTGTAAATCGATTGACTGCTGAAATGATCAGAGATAATGCATTATATGTAAGCGGACTATTAAGATTGAAGATTGGTGGCAAGAGTATAAAACCTTACCAGCCTCAGGGTCTTTGGGAAATCAACAATTCAAGATATATCCCGGATTCGACGGATGATATTTATAGGAGAAGCTTATATATTTTGATTAAAAGATCGGTACCTAATCCGACTTTATCCACCATGGATGCTCCTGACAGAAGCAACTGTACATTGAGGAGACAAAAAACAAACACCCCTTTGCAGGCACTCGTGGTGTTGAATGATCCCACTTACCTGGAAGCATCTAAGGTAATGGGTGAACAAATGTCTATGAATAGCGATAAATCAAAAGCTATCACCGAAATCTATAGAAAACTTACATCAAGATTACCCAATGAAAAGGAACTAAACCTGCTACTTACCATTCAGAAAGAGGAATATGAAAAGTTTAAATTGCATACTGAAAAAGCACAAGGCTGGTTGAATGCAGGGATGTATAAAATCAATCCAAAACTTGATTCATTATGGGTAGCAGCCAATAGTGTAGTAGCCAGCACGATATTCAATTCAGATGCTTGTTTAATTAAAAGATAAACGAATGAAGAATTTATCTGAATCAACCTTCAAAGATTTTGCAGCAGAAATGGGGCAAGTAAAAAACACCTTAGACAGAAGGAATTTTTTACTAAGGTCTGCGAGTGGACTCGGTGCAATAGCTTTAAATTCGTTATGGAACCCTTCA